>DXDP01000197.1 GCA_019115445.1 Candidatus Nocardiopsis merdipullorum | reverse complement strand
CGACCGGTATGCTCCCTGGAACGCAGGACGTTGGCACGTCGAGGCCGATACAGAAGGGGCCCGTGTCCAAGCCACCGACCAGGCCTGCGACCTGTCCCTGGATGTGTCCCATCTGGGTGCGGCCTACCTGGGTCAGAAACCGCTCCTGGGCGCGCTGCGCGCGGGGCTGGTCATCGAACACACCCCGGGCACGGTCGCGCGGTTGGACACCGCGCTGCATCGTCCCGACCCTGCCTTCTGCGGCATGGTCTTCTAGTCACCTGTCCTGGGTATGTCGCATCCGATGCTTTCTCGGGCACCCGTGCAACGATCAGGAGGATTCGACAACCGACCAAGGAGAAACATGACCACGCAGATCCTCGAGGGCGAGTACCGGCCGAGCTCCTCCCAGTGGGTGCGCGACCAGGTCGATCTGTACGAGCGCACCGGTGGTCGAGAGGGCAACACCCTCATGGACACCGGTCTGCCCGTCATCATCCTCACCACCCGTGGACGTCAGAGCGGCACGGTCCGCAAGGTCGCCCTCATGCGGGTCGAGCACGACGGTGAGTACGCCGTCATCGGCTCCCAGGGCGGAGCACCCCAGCATCCCGCCTGGGTGCACAACCTACGCACCGCACCCGAGGAGGTCGCTCTTCAGGACGGGCCCGAACCCTTCGCCGCTCGAGCACGCGAGGTCGAAGGTGACGAACGCGCCCGATGGTGGGAGCGGGCAGTGGCCGCCTACCCGCCCTACGCCGACTACCAGACAAAGACCGCCCGCCACATCCCGGTCTTTGTCATCACCCGCACCACCTGAGTGCTTTTTTCGGGTCGGTGGGGTCACATGCTGGTGCCGCCTCTTTCGGCGGCGCCTCAACGCAGGGCTTTCACCAGCCGGTCGATGTCCTCCACGGTGTTGTAGAGGTGGAAGGCGGCACGCATACGCCCGTCACGGGTTGCGGTGGTGATCCCGGTAGCGGCGACCCGTTCGGCGGTTCTCGGGGAAACTTCCAAGGACACGATCGCCGAACCTTTGGGTTCCAGATCGAGCGCGGCACGCAGCCCGTCGGCCAGTCCCACGTCGTGTGCGTGTATCGCCTCCACCCCGACCTCCTCCACCAGGGACAAGGAGTTCTCCAGGCTCACCCAGGCCGACCAGATCGGGGGAAGGTCGAAACGGGACGCATCCTCTGGCTGCCGGACCGAGATGCCGTAAAGGCTGTTTTCCGTGTCCGCTGCCGAGTACCAGTTCGCGGCCAAGGGGGGCAGGGCGGCCAGGGATTCCTCGGTCCCGGTGAGAAATGCCGACCCCCGAGTGCCCAGCAACCACTTGTAGGCGCTGCAGACCGTGTAGTCGTAGTGGCTCGCCGACAGCGGTAACCACTCGGCGGCCTGAGTGGTGTCCACCACCGAACGGGCACCGTGATCGGCGCAGGCCGTGCGCAGATCCTCCAACGGGGCCAGGGCACCGTCGGCCGACTGTACGGCGGACACGGCAACCAGGGTGGTGGTCGGGCCGACCTCTTCGGGCAGGTGCTCCAGAGGTACTTCACGCACTCGCAGATCACCACGGGCGGTGAACGGCAGCACAAGAGAGGCGAACTCGTTCTCGGGTACCAGGATCTCGGCCCCGGAGGGCAGGCTCGCAGCGACAAGACCGACGAACTGGGCCACGTGGGTGCCCTGGGCAACCCGGTCGGGGTCGACCCCGACAAGGCGAGCGTAGTTCGCGCGGACCCGTGCGATGCCCGCGTCGGCCCGATCGAGTCGGAAACGTCCGGTGGCCACCTCGTGGGTGTGCTGTGCCAAGGCGTGTCGGGTCCTGTGGGGGAGCAGACCGTGGGTCGCGGTGTTGAGGTAACCGCTCTGGTCGGTGAACTGTTGTTGTGCTGCACGCACGTGATCGATCGTGTCCATGGCGGGATCGTCGCAGGTGTCGGTGAAGACGTTCAAGGAACGATCGCAAAAACGGATCTCCGGTGTATTCAGCTGCGGAATTTGGCCTTGGCGTCGGTGGAACCGGCCATGAGTTTGTTGAGCAGACGGACCAGTTCCTGGCGCTCAGCGGGTTCGAGCGCCTCGGCCCAGGCACTCTCGCGGCGATTGTGTGCGCGAAAGCCCCCGAGGATGGCCCGATAGCCGGCTTCGGTCAGGCTGAGCTGCAGGGCACGTCGGTCATGGGTGGCCCGTTCGCGCACCAGAAGGCCGTCACGTTCCAGGGTGTTCAGGAGCGCAGACAGGGCCGCCCGACTCATACCGGAGATCTCGGCCGTGGTCTTGGCCTCCATGGGCCCGGCCAGCCAGAGCGCGAAGATCACCCGAAACCCCGGCCAGGTCAGTCCCCGTGGTCGGTGGACCGTGGATTCCAGATCGTAGATGACCATGCTGGTCGCCCTGTTGAGGGTGAGGACCATGCGCATGGCATCGGTGTTGACGGACGGGAGTTCTTCTTCGGCCTTCTGCACCGCGTAGTCCACGAATGACCAGAAGGTGAGATCCCCGGGGGGTGCGGTGTTGTGGGTCACGTGTCTCAGCTTAAGGCCTGGGGTACCTGTTCTGTCTGCCGATTTTCTTCTGGACCATGTTCGGCATGTTGTCTCCCGGTCCACAACCTCCCACCCCTAAAGTGTGATCTGCATCACCATCGGCTCTGCGTCTCTTGGTTGTGTGGCATGGAACACGTTAGGGTCATAATCATCAAATGTTTTACTAATTGTGGCGGTGAAACCGCCCACCAAGAGTGAGAGGTACTACGCACATGGCCGCCAAGCCGTTCGCCTCTTCCGCAGACACCGAAGCCAAAAAACAGACCCTGGAGATCCTGGCCGACGGGGTCTACGCACTCACCGCCGAGGGCGACCCCAACGTGGGAGCCATCGAAGGAGAAGACTTCCTTGTCGCCTTCGAAGCCCTGGCCACCCCCACCGCCGCCCGGGAATGGCTGGCCACACTGCGCAAGCACACCGACAAACCCATCCGTTACCTGGTGCTCTCGCACTACCACGCCGTTCGCGTCCTGGGCGCCGACGCATTCGACGCAGACATCATCCTCACCCACGAAAAAACCCACGAACTCATCCGAGAACGCGGTGAAGAAGACTGGGCCAGCGAATTCGCCCGCATGCCCCGACTGGCCAAGGACGCCGACTCCGTACCCGGCCTGACCTGGCCCACCCAGACCTTCGCCGACCGCACCACCATCGACCTGGGGGGCGACCGAGGCGAACTCGTCCTGGAGTACTTCGGCCGCGGCCACACCGAGGGCGACATCGTCGCCTGGCTGCCCAAACACAAGATCCTCTTCGCAGGTGACCTCGTCGAAGCACAAGCCGCTCTCTACACCGGCGATGCCTTCCACAAGGACTGGGCAGGGCCCACCCTCGACCGGGTCAAGGCCCTCGACGCCACGATGCTCGTCGGCGGACGCGGAGCCGTCAGCCGAGGCCGCAACGAGGTCGAAGCCGCCATCGAACAGACCCGCAACTTCCTCGACGTGATGATCCACCAGGTCAGCACCGTCCACGAACGCCGCGGCACCCTCAAGGAAGCATTCGACGCCACCCACGCCGCCCTGGTCGACGACTACGGCCACTGGCCCATCTTCGAACACTGCCTGCCCTTCGACGTCTCCCGGCTCTGGGACGAACTCTCCGGCATCGAACGACCCATCATCTGGACCCCCGAACGTGACCGCCAGGTCTGGGACCAACTCCAGAACTGACCCGGCGGCTCACACCCGACCACCGCGCCCTGTACGGGGCGCCCCACGCCGAACGGAGTCCACCATGAGCCCCCCAACTCCTCGCACCCCCGTACAGAACACCCCCGTGCTGGTGCTCGGAGCGGGCCCGGTCGGCCAGACCACAGCCCTGCTCCTGGCCCGGCGCGGGGTGCCCGTACAAATCGTCGACGCCCGCCCCGCACGCGAGGCCATCGGCTCCAAAGCCATCTGCCAGCAACGCGACGTCCTCGACGTGTGGGACTGGATCGGCGCCGGACATATCACCACAGAAGGCCTGACCTGGGACACCGCGCGCACCTTCTACCGCGACCACGAACTGTTCAGTGTCCACCTGGCCGACCCCGGCGCCTCGCACCTGCCCCCGTTCGTCAACATCTCCCAATCACGCACCGAACAGATCCTCGACGACCTCCTCGAACAAGCACACATCCAGATCCGCTGGAACCACACCGTCACCGACCTGACCCAGGACCACACCGGCATCACCGTCACCTGCCGGACCCCCAACGGGACCGTTGCACTGCACGGCACCCACGCGATCTCCTGCCTGGGCGCCCATGCCGGCGCCGTCCGTACCGCCCTTGGCATCGCTTTTGACGGTCACAGCTTCGACGACCGCTTCCTCATCTGCGACATCCGGGCCGACCTCGGCGACTGGGAGCGAGAACGCCGTTTCTACTTCGACCCCGAATGGAACCCCGGACGCCAGGTCCTCATCCACCCCTGCCCCGACTCGGTCTACCGCATCGATTGGCAAGTACCCCCCGACTTCGACCTGGCATCCGAAGAAAGCAGCGGACGCCTGGACAGCCGTATCCGCAGCATCGTCGGCCACACCCCCTACGAAATCGTCTGGCACTCGGTCTACCGCTTCCACACCCGCGTGGCCGAACGCATGCGCGTGGGCCGGGTCCTGCTCGCCGGTGACAACGCCCACCTCGTGGCCCCCTTCGGGGCCCGCGGCCTCAACTCCGGGGTCCAGGACGCCGAGAACGCGGCCTGGAAACTCGCCTACGTCCGTAACGGGTGGGCCGACGAAGAACTCCTGGAGAGCTACCACACCGAACGCCACGCCGCCGCCCTGGAGAACGCCGAGGTCACCGGCGCAACCATGCGCTTCCTCGTCCCCCAGTGCCACGAAGAACACCGAATGCGCCGCGCCACCCTGGACCGGGCCGTCACAGACCCCACGGCCCACCCCGCAGTCGACTCCGGACGCCTGGCCGA
>DXDP01000196.1 GCA_019115445.1 Candidatus Nocardiopsis merdipullorum | reverse complement strand
TGATCCACGCCGCCCTCGACCCGTATCACGTGGTTCTTTCGGACGCGTGGCCTCTATTGGTCTCCCTCGGTGTCCTGGCGGTCCTGTCCGGCGGCACCGCCATCCTGCCATGGCTGATGGACCGTACGGTGCGCGCGATGCCCGGAAGTCCGCTCTCCCTTCGACTTGCCGCCCGACGGCTGGCGGTCGGAGGTGGGGGGCCGGCTCGCGCGGTGAACGGGATCGTGGTCACCGTTGCGGGGGCGATCGCCCTCCTGGGGCTGCTCAACGGCGTGGAAAAGGAACAGGAAGCGGTGGTGGACGAAAGACCCCCCGTGGCCGGTGCGGAGCAGGAGCTCTATCTCAGGGTGGGGTTGCCTTCGGGCCCTGTCGTCGACGATCCCGCCGCCGTCTTCGAGGAACAGCCCGCCATCGACGAGGCGCTGATCACCGAGCGGATGCACACCACGGACGACTCCGACCGGGGCGTGCTGGTGCACATCGCCGACTGCGACACTCTGCAACGAACCACGGACCTGAACGATTGCGCACCCGGAGATGCCTTCGCCACGTCGGACACCTCGGTACCGCCCGGCACCTTGCTGCAGGCGAGCATCGATGGCGACCCTCTGCCGTGGACCGTGCCCGAATACACCGAACTGCCAGGGGACGTGTCCGGCCTGGAGGGCGACCGGGAGGACGGGCTGATACTCGCCACCCCGGAGGCGGCGGAGGCCGCCGGCGCCGATGCCCTCGAAGGGATGTCCACCACGGCCCTGCTGCGAGTGGACGAAGACGTCCCCGACGTCCGTGAACAGGTGTTTGCAGCCGCGGCCACGGTCGACCCGACCGCAAGAGTGGAGCTCTTCGATGCCCCCGCGCAGACCGGCCCGCTCGACAACATGAAGAACATGCTCCTCGCCGGGGCGGTCGCCTGCCTGGTGATGGTCATGGCAGGACTCCTCGTGGGCACGGTCGAGCAGGTACGCGAGCGCCGTAGGGTACACGCGGTACTCACCGCGTTCGGTGCCCGACGCCGATCCCTCGTGGCCTCGCTCGCGTGGCAGACGGCGCTTCCGGTTCTGTTGGGAATCACCTGTGCCGCAGTGTTCGGCCTCGCTCTCGGCGCCCTGCTGCTGTGGACCTCCGAGTTGCCGGTCACCTTCGTCCCGGGTGATGTCCTGATCGTCGTGGTCACGGGCGCGGGCGCGGTGCTCCTGGCCACCCTGGGTGCGCTGCCCGCCCTGCTGCGGACGATGCGCCCGGACGGCCTGCGCTCGGAGTGATCCCCGCGGCCGACGTGTGTCCGTTCGACCACGAACCCGCACCTGGCTTCGGGTGCGGAACCCGAAGGGTGAAGGATGGGGTCATGGAGAAAGAACTCGACACGACGACCGCTCACGCGTGGGAGGCGATCGGGGGATCTTCGAACCTCACCGCGAAGGTCTCCTACCGGGGCGCGGGGGAGGTGCTTCCCGCGGTCCTGCCCGTACGCGAACTCGCCCGCGCCACGGTCGGGGTGTGCTCGCTCGCCGCGGCCGAGCTGTCGGCCACGCGCAACGACGGCCCGGTCCCCGTGGTGTGGGTGGACGAAGGCGCGGTGGCCACCTCGTTCGTCAGTGAACGACACCTGCTTGTGGACGGCCGTGCGCCGACCCCCTTCGCACCCCTGTCGGGTTTTTGGCGGGCCGCCGACGGGTGGGTGCGCACTCACGCGAACTACCCCCATCACCGCGCCCGGCTGCTGAACGCGTTGGGCATGAGCGAAGAGGAACGGGACGACGGCGGTGCGTCGTCCGTCGAGCAGACGGCCAAGACATTGGCGGCGCTTCCCACACAGGAGATCCAGGAGAGGGTCTACGCGGCCGGTGGCCTGGCCGTGGCGGTGGCACCCGCACCGGCCAGGGGGAGCGGCACGCGGGAACGGCCCCTGGTCGAGATCCAGGAGGTCGGTGAGGCCAGGAAGCGGCAGCTGCCGGCCGCCTCGCTCCCCGCCGACGGGGTGCGGGTGCTGGACCTCACCCGGGTCATCGCCGGCCCGGTCGCCACCCGAACCCTGGCCCTGTTGGGCGCGGACGTGCTGCGCGTGGACCCACCGTGGCTTCGGGAAGACACCGACACCCACATCGACACCGGGATGGGTAAGCGCTCCACCCTGCTGGACCTGGACACCGACGAGGGAAGAAGCACCTTCGAGGGGTTGCTCGACTCGGCCGATGTGGTCGTGACCGGGTACCGGCCCGGAGCCCTCGACCGACACGGGATGGTGGCCGAGGAGCTGATCGCCCGCCGCCCAGGGCTGATCGTCGCACAGCTGTGTGCCTGGGACCCGTCGGGCCCCTGGGCCGACCGGAGGGGTTTCGACAGTCTGGTGCAGGCGGGTTGTGGGATCGCGGCGATCGAGGCGGACCCCGAGGGGCGCCCGGGCGCGCTGCCCGCCCAGGCCCTGGACCACGGCACCGGTTACCTGTTGGCCGCTGGTGTGTTGCGTGCGCTCACCGAACGACAGAGCGACGGCCGTGGGCGTCTTCTGCGGTTCTCCCTGGCTTGGACCGCGCACTGGCTGATGCACGGTATTTCCTCAGAACCCGTGGGCAGGAGGGTCTACGAACCCACCGATTGGTTGACCGAGATCGATTCTCCCTACGGGCGGTTGCGTCATGCGCTTCCACCGCTCCACTACGAGGGTTCCCCCGGAAACTGGGAGACGCCTCCCACCAGTTGGGGCACCGACCCCGCCACCTGGGTGTGATCGTCGAGCGACGTCGTGCTCAGGGCCGTTGAGCACGGCGTCGCTCCTTCAGGAGCGGGGGAAGAGGGCGTCGACGAAGGGGTTGCGGAACTTCCCGTCCGGGTCGAAGCGCTCCAGCAGGCGGGCGAAGTCACCCGCGCGCGTGTAGGAGTCCACGATCCGCTCCGCCGGGAGCGTGGTGATCTTGCCCCAGTGCGGTCGCGCACCCAACGGCGTCAGGACCTCCTCCAACGCACCGACCACCGGGGTCACCCCCTCGGGGTCCTGTTTCCAGGTGAAGTGGACGGCCACCGAGTCACGTTCGTGGGCGGGGCTCAACCACAGGTCGTCGGCGCGGATCGTGCGCACCTCCGAGATGTGCAGTACCGGAGCGATCCGGTCACCGATCTCGCGCAGTGCGGCGAAGGCCTGCGGGGCCACCGCGCGTGGCAGGTAGAACTCGGACTGGAGCTCCTCGCCCGCGCTCGGGGTCAGTTCGGGGCGAAAGTGCGGCAGGCGCTGGTACCAGGGGGCGACAACACCCAATTGTGCGGTGGCCGATTCGAGTGGCATCCCCGGCACCGGGTGTTGAGGGGTCCTGGCGGGGCGTCCCCCGTGCCAGGTGCCCTGCGCACGGTCCTCACGGTGTTTGAGCCACACACGTCCGTTCTCGTCCCGCCAGTTGGTGAACAGGCTGACGCTGTAGGCGGAGCCGAACACCTCGTCGACGTGGTTGGCGACCTCGTCCAGGGGAACGTCGAGTCTGACCCGCTGAGACATGGTGAAGGCCGGTTCCACCTCCAAGGTGAGGCGGGTGACGATGCCGAGGGCGCCGAGGGCCACCACCGTGCCGGGGAAGATCTCCGGGTCGGTGTCGCGGCGCAGCCACTTCGGTTCGCCGTCCGGGCCGATGATCTCGAGGCCGCGTACGGCGGCGGACAGGCAGCGCAGGCCGTCCCCGGAGCCGTGGGTGCCGGTCGCACAGGAGCCGGCCACGGAGATGTGCGGAAGGGAAGCCAGGCTTGCCAGGGCGTACCCCTGTTCGTGCAGTGCCACGGCGAGTTCGGCGTAGCGGGTCCCCGCGCTGACGGTCACGGTCGAGGAGGCCGGATCGACCTCGATCTCCTGGGGCAGGGCGTCCACGCGAACCAGGTCGTGCCCGGAGTCGGCGATCCGGTTGAAGGAGTGTCCGCTGCCGAGCGCACGGATGCGTGGGGTGTCCCGGACGAGGGTGGACAGTTCCTCGTGGCTGGTGGGGCGGTGGATCCGTGGGCTGGCGTAGGTGAGGTTCCCGGCCCAGTTGCGGACCGGTGCGTGGGAAGCGGACATCGGGTCTCCGGAAGGGGAACGTGGGGGCCGGTCCGATTCGCCACGGCCGACACCTTGTGAGGGAAGGCATGCTACCCGCTGCCCTTTGTCCTTGATGTCGGCCCTTGCCCGGAAAGTGAGGCTTCCGGCGCTCGATCACCCCCATCGCGCAACCGCCGGAAGACTCCACCGGTAGCTTTGGGTGATCATTGTGTAGCCGTACGAGTTCGCGGGTCGTGGTGTGCTCTCGCGCACTCGAAAAATAATTAATTACTATTTATTCTTGACGTGGTGTGGATCGCACTGTCATGCTCTTTCACAGTCGAGGAAGGCGTCCGTGCAGGTGAACGCGTACGCCCCTACGTCAAGGAGGACCCCCATGGGCAAACGACCGCCGTGCCTTTCGGGACGCGTGCTCACCACCCTCACCGCCGCCCTGTGCCTACTGGTACTGGCCGGATGCAGCACCAGGCTCGGGGAGGACGGCCGTATCGGCGTCGTCTACATGGACGCGCAAGGCTTCTACGCGGGAGTCCGCGAAGGCATGCAGAACCACACCGAGGACTCCGGACGCGAACTGCAGCTTCTTGAACTCAACGCCCGCGGTGACGCCTCCGAGGAAAGCACCTTCGTCGACGTCGCCTCCTCGGCCGACGTCGACGCACTGGTTCTGTCCCCGGTCTCGGACACCGCATCGATCCCGGCCCTGCGACTGGCACACGAAAGCGGCGTGCCGGTGATCTGCTACAACACCTGCATCGAGGACGAGGCCGCCAAGGAGTACGTGACCTCCTACATCCTCGGTGACCCCCACGAGTTCGGGTTCCTGCTCGGTGAGGCCGCCGCGGACCACTTCGAGAACGAAGGGGTGGAGGACCCCGAGATCGCCGTCCTCAACTGCGAGTTCGTCGAGGTCTGCGTGGATCGCCGTGAAGGCTTCGAGGACGCACTCCTGGACCGTCTGCCCGACGCCCGGATCGTGGCCAACCAGGAGGGCGCCACCATCGACGAAGCCGTCGACGTGGGAGAACGGATCCTCACCGCACACCCCGACCTGGACGCCTTCTACGGCGAGGCGGGCGGCGCCACCATGGGCGGGGTCCGCGCCGTGAGCAACCGGGGCATGGAGGGAGAGGTCGTGGTCTTCGGCAGCGACATGTCCACGGACGCGGCCCGCGCGCTGTCGGACCACCAGATCCTCAAGGCCAACGTCGACATCTCCGGCATCGAGGTCGGAAACCTGGCGGGGGAGACGGTCGAACGCGTGATCGCGGGTGATGCACCCGAGGAGTTCATCACCCCGGCACCCATCGACCTCTACACCACACCCGAGGACGGCGAGGAGTGGCTGGAAGAACACCCGGACGGTGTTCCGTGACCGACCTTGGAAACACCCACCCTTCGTCCCACCTGTGGAGCACCCATGAGTGACACCCACGCCGCAGCGGCACCCGACACCGAGGTCGTGGCCCGCGTTCGCGGAGCCACCAAGAATTACCCCGGGGTCACGGCACTGGACCGGGCCGACTTCGACGTCCGAGCCGGAGAGGTCCGTGCTCTCCTGGGACGCAACGGTGCCGGCAAATCCACCCTGATCCGCCTGTTGTCCGGCGTGGAAACACCCGACGAGGGCACGATCGAGGTCAATGGCCTACCGCTCGGCCAGGGCGGAATCCGTCGGGCCACCGAACTCGGAGTGGGAACCGTCCACCAGGAACTCAGCCTGGTGCCGGAACTGTCGGCCGCGGAGAACCTCTACCTCGGCTCCTGGCCCAAGGGACACGGACGCATCGACTACGGAGCCATGAAGGCCGGTGCGGAGAAGATCTTCACCGAACTCGGTGTCGACATCTCCCCCGACGCCCGGGTCGGGGAACTGCCCCTGGCCCAGCAGCAGCTCGTGGAGATCGCCCGTGCGCTGCGAGCCCGCCCCCGACTGCTCATCCTGGACGAGCCCACCAGTGCCCTTGCCGCCGCCGAGGCCGAGACCGTCCTGGAGGCCGTCACCCGGGTCGCCGGCCGCGGCGTGGGCGCCATCTACGTCAGCCACCGCCTGGACGAGATCCGCCGCGTGGCCGACACCGTCACCGTCATGCGCGACGGCGCCGTCGTGGAGACGGTCCCCGTTCGGGGAGCCACCACCGACCGCATCGTCTCCCTCATGCTCGGAGAAGGGGCCAAGAAGAAGGAGACCGTGCCACACCGCCGGGTTCCCACCGCGAAGACCCCACTGTTGTCGGTCCGCGACCTGACGGTGCCACCCAAGGTCGAGAAAGTTTCCTTCGACCTTCGCCCCGGAGAAGTCCTGGGACTCGGCGGCCTCATGGGGTCCGGGCGTACCGAGCTCCTGCGCGCGCTGGCCGGCTTCACCCCCTCACAGGGCACCGTGGAGGTGGACGGATCCCCGGTGGCACACCTCGACCCCCGCACCATGAGGGGCCTGGGCGTGGGGATCACCCCCGAGGACCGCAAGAAAGAAGGTGTGGTCCCCCTCCTCGGTGTCTCCGAGAACATGATCATGACCTGGTTCGGCGGGGCCTCCCGAGCCGGAACCGTTCTTCCTTCGCGCGTGTCGTCCCTCGGACGTGACCTCATCGACCGTCTGTCGATCAAGGCGGCCAGGACCGACAGCCCGATCGTCAACCTCAGCGGAGGCAACCAACAAAAGGCTGTCATCGGCCGCTGGTTGCACGCAGGAAGTCGCATCCTCCTCCTGGACGAACCCACCCGTGGCGTGGACGTGGAGGCCAAGGCCCAGATCTACGGCATCGTCCGTGAACTCGCGGAACAGGGCGCCGCGGTCCTCTTCGTCTCCAGCGAACTGGAGGAACTGCCGCTCGTGTGCGACCGCGTGCTGACCCTGCGCGGAGGACGACTACAGGGCGAATTCACCGGTGACGACATCACCCTGGACAACATCATGGCCGCCGCGATGGCGGCGTGAACGGCGAGGTAGCAATGACCACCACCAAGATCACCGGCGAGGCGGTCCCCGCTCGCGGTGACCTCATCGGCCGCTACGGCCACCGTCTCAACGAGATCGGCCTCTTGGCCGCCATCCTGATCCTCTACATCGTCCTCGGACTCACCACCTCCGGGTTCCTGAGTCTGGACAACCAGCTCGGTCTGTTGCGCAACGCCGCGACGATCGGCATCGCGGCCTGGGGCGTCACCCTGGTGATCATCGCCGGGGAGATCGACATCAGTATCGGTCCGGCCGTCGCCTTCGCCTCGGTCATCGTCGCCAAGGGCGCCACCGAATGGAACCTGGGTGTGCTCGGCGCCATCATCATCACCCTGGTCATGGGCATTCTGTGGGGCGCCCTCGCCGGGTGGCTCAGAGCCCGGTTCGACGTGCCGTCCTTCATCACCACGCTGGGACTGTGGAGTGTCCTGGGCGGCCTGGCGCTGTACATGACCGACGCGCTTCCCGTGCCACTGCCCGAGAGCGGCCTCTTCGACGTGCTCGGTGGGTCCGTCCTCGGAGTTCCCACAGCCGCGGTGGTCATGCTCGTGCTCTTCGCGGTCTTCGCCTACGTCGCCAAGTACACCGCCTACGGACGGTCCGTCTACGCCACCGGAGGCAACGCCGCGGCCGCACGGCTCGCCGGGATCAACGTGGCCCGGGTGCGTGTCCTGCTGTTTGCCACCACCGGTCTGCTCTCCGCCATCACCGGTGTGCTGCTCGCGGCCCGCCTGGGTTCGGGCAACGGCGGTGCGGCCGCAGGTCTGGAGTTCGACGTCATCGCCGCCGTCGTGATCGGGGGCACCCTGCTCGCCGGTGGGCGAGGCTCACTCGGCGGCACCTTCCTGGGCGTCATCTTCATCACCGTCATCGCCAACGGCCTGGTGTTGCTCGGGGTCAACTCCTTCTTCCAGGACGTTGTGCGCGGCCTCATCATCGTCGGAGCCGTCCTGATCAACGTCATCATCAGCAGGCGCGGCGTCACCAACCGACTCACCTAGTACTGAACGACCGAACGGGGGACCCAGTCATGAACGCAACGGCCTTCGGCACCCCACCGCCCGCGACCATGCGCGGTGTACGCCTGCCCGGTGATTCCACCGCGGTCGTGGACACCCTGCCCGTACCCGAGCCGGGACCGGGCCAGGTGCTGCTGAGGATCGGAGCCTCGGGCATCTGCGGAAGCGACATCGGCTACATCTACCATGAACACAAGACGCACCGGGGTGTCGACGGTCCCGCCTACCGGGGGGTCGTAGCGGGTCATGAGCCTTCGGGAACGGTCGTGCAGACCGGTCCGGGATGTCGCAGGTTCGGCCTCGGCGACCGGGTCATCGTCTACCACATCGCCGGATGCGGGCTGTGCGACAACTGCCGCAGCGGCTACATGATCAGCTGCACGTCTCCGAACAACGCCTCCTACGGCTGGCAACGCGACGGGGGCCACGCCGAATACCTGCTGGCGGAGGAGTCGACACTGGTCCCTCTGCCCGATGAACTCTCCTTCGTGGACGGTGCGCTCATCGCCTGCGGGTTCGGTACCGCTTACGAGGGGCTGAGACGCATCGCGGTCAACGGTGACGGGGACCTGCTCGTCGTGGGCCTGGGGCCGGTCGGTCTGGCCGCGGGAATGATCGGCAAAGGTATGGGTGCGGCCCGAGTGATCGGGGTGGAACCCAACGAACGACGCCGGGAGTGGGCCGCCGACCTGGACGTCTTCGACACCCTCGCCTCTCCGGAGGAAGCGGCCGAGGAAGTCGGCCGGGTCACCATCGGAAGGGGCGCGGCCACGGTCATCGACTGCTCCGGGTCGCGTGCGGGCCGTTCCCTGGCCCTGGAGAACGCCGCCGAATGGGGCCGGGTCTCCCTGGTCGGCGAGGGCGGCACCCTGGAGACCGAGGTGTCGGACACCCTCCTGCACAAACAGCTCACGCTGTACGCCTCCTGGGTCACCTCACTGCCCGCCATGGCCGAGCTGTCGGTGAACCTGGTCCGATGGGGCCTGTCCCCGGAACGGGTGGTCTCCGACCGTTTCGACCTCACCGAGGCCGACACCGCCTACCGGCTCGCCGCGGGGGAGAGCCGGGGCAAGGTGTGCCTGGTGGTCGAGGAGGAACGGTGAGTACCCCCGTCACGATCCGACGCCACGACTCCGGGGCCCACGAACTGGTCGTGCTCGACAACGGGGTGCTCCGGCTGACCGTGGCCCCCGAACTGGGCGGCCGAGTCCTGTCCGTGCGCCACCGCGACCGCGAGTACCTGTACCGCAACCCCCGCCTGTTGGGCGAGGACCTCCAACCCGTGGAAGGGGTGGTGCTCGGCCCGGTGGCCGGACCGATGAGTGTGTGGAACAACGTCGGTGGCGACAAGACCTGGCCGGCGCCCCAGGGGTGGGACGGCCCCGACCAGTGGGCGGGCCCCCCGGATCCGGTGCTGGACTCGGGTGCCTACACCACAGAGGTCGTGTCCGACCCGGACGGTTCCGCCGTACTCACCCTCACCAGCGGTGACGACCCACGATCGGGCCTGCGCCTGCGCCGCAGCATCACTTTGAGCCCCGACACCGCCGGCTACCGGCTGGACCTGGAAGCGGTCAACGTCTCCGACACGACCCGCAGATGGGCGTTGTGGAACGTCACCCAGATCGACGGCACCCCCACGGGGGACGGTGCCGGCGGCGTCTACGTGGGGGTTCGGGGGAAAGGACCCCACACCGTGCCGCTCGTGGCCGGCAACGGACGTCCGCGGGTCCTGGAACACACACTCTCCGCGTTGCGGGTACCCCCGCAGGACGTCGTCGGCAAGGTCGGGTTTCCCACGGCGACCGGATGGCTGGCCGACGTGGGCGCCGCGGGCACCCTGACCCAACGCTTCGACGTGTACGAGGGGGCACACTACCCGGACTCCGGGTCCAGGGCCGAGGTGTGGCTGGAAGCTCCGGTGGAACGGCCGTTGGAGCATCTGGGCGGGTTGTGCCCGGTCGACCGGGTGACCGAGGTCGAAGCTCTCGGACCGCTCACCGAACTCTCCCCGGGACAGAGCACCACCCTTGGTGTCGAGTTCGGTTTCGGGACGGGAACGGGGCCGGTCACCGAGGTGACCACCGACGGGTTCTGGAGCCGACCACCCCGCTGGGGCGCCAGGGAATCCGACGGGTGGCGTCTGACCGGGACCTTCACGTCCACACGCCCCGGTGTCCTGGTCCACGAGGAATCCGGACATACGGTGACGCGGACCCGACCCGGTGAACCGGCGTGCTTCGACGTCCTGATCCCCGAACCCGATGACGACACCGCGCCCACCGTCGTGTTCACGCCGGCAGGGGTGTGAACGGACCGACAGCGGAATGGGCACAGCGACCAATGTACGGAGTGACATGACAAACACCAGGCACGACGGAGTGACGGCCGTGGTCACCGGCGCGGCCCAGGGCATCGGGGAAGCCACCGCCCGCCGCCTGGCCGCAGAAGGCGCCTCGGTGGTGCTGACCGACCTCTCCCCACGCCTGGAAGGAGCCGCCGAGCGGATCCGCGCGGAGGGCGGGCGAGCCCTGGCGGTACGTGCCGACGTGAGCGACGAGAGCTCCTGGACCGAGGTCGTGGAGGCGGCCCGTAGTACCTTCGGGCCGGTGGGTGTCCTTGTCTCCAACGCCTACACCTTCGAGCAGGCACCTGCCCACCGAACCACGCTCGGCTCCTGGGAGCACCAGCTCGCCGTCAACCTCACGGGGGCGTTCCTGGGGGTACGTGCCTGCATGGAAGACCTCTCCGCAGGCGGCAGCATCGTCCTCACCTCCTCGGTCCATGCCTGGTTCGGGCTGCCCGGCAGGCCCGCATACGCCACCACCAAGGGCGGACTGACCTCTTTGACCCGCCAACTCGCCGTCGAGTACGGGCCGCACATACGCGTCAACTGCGTACTGCCCGGCCCCGTCCTCACCGCCGCCTGGAAGGACGTGGGCGAGGAGGACCGCCGCGCCAGCGTCGAACAGACCGCCGCGGGCCGTTTCGGCGACCCGGACGAGGTCGCCTCGGTCATCTCCTTCCTCTCCTCCACGGAAGCCTCCTACGTCACCGGGGTGAGCCTGCCGGTGGACGGAGGGTGGAGTATCTACAAGGCGTCGTCGTGACGGGACGCCTGGAACGGAGGAAATGATGGCCGCCTATTCGGGGCGTGGCGTGCACGGCCAGACGGTGCGTTTGCTGGGGGAACGAGTGCTCTCCGGAAGGATCGGAGAAGGGGAGACGATCGACCTGGCCGAACTCAGCAAGGAACTCGACCTGAGTCTCACCGCGCTTCGCGAGGCGATCAAGGTCCTGGCGGCCAAGGGACTGGTGGGCTCACGGCAGAAGAAGGGCACCTTCGTGCGCCCACGCACCGACTGGAACCTGCTCGACCCGGACGTGGTCCGGTGGCAGATCGCGGCCGGGGCGGGTGACGTCTTCTTCCAGGACCTGGCCGAGTTCCGCGATGTCCTGGAACCCGCCGCGGCCTCTCTTGCGGCCCGGCGCCGTACCGACGCAGACATCGCCGAGCTGCGTGCGGCGCTCACGGACATCGCCGACTCCGCACACGGACCGGCGGAAGAGGCCGTACGGGCCGACCTGCGCTGGCACCGCGCGTTGTTGGCGGCCACACACAACGAGCTGTTCACCCGCACGGACGTTTTCTTCGCCGCGGGGCTCTCCGAACGTGATCGTCTGGTCCACGGGGGCGACCACGAGGACCCGGTCCCCAGCCACGGTGCCGTCACCGATGCCGTTGCCGCGGGTGATGCCTCGGCCGCCGAGTCGGCCATGCGCTCTTTGCTGGATCAGGCCAGGGAGGACCTGCTCCGTGCCACCGAGGACGATGTCGGCCGAGACGACCTGGAGAGACCGCAGTGAAAATCACCCGTATCGAAACCTTCCTGGTCCCACCCCGGTGGCTGATGTGCCGGGTGGAGACCGATGACGGAATTGTCGGCTGGGGCGAACCCGTGGTGGAAGGGAGGGCGGAGACCGTGCGTGCCGCGGTCGAGGAACTGTCCGAACTCCTCTTGGGTCAGGACCCCACTCCCATCGAGTATCACTGGCAGCGCCTCACCAAAGCGGCGTTCTACCGGGGAGGGCCGGTACTGTCCAGCGCGGTCGCGGGGCTGGACCAGGCGCTGTGGGACATCGCGGGCAAGTGTTTGGGCGTACCCGTGCACCAACTCCTCGGAGGGCCCGTCCGGGACAGGGCACGCGTGTACGGCTGGGTCGGTGGTGACGATCCGGAAGAACTGTCGGAAGCGGTCTCCGCACGCGTGGAGTCCGGGTTGACCGCCGTGAAGATGAACGCCTCCGGGGTGATCGGGCGTTCGGCCACCGCCCGGGAGATCGACGGCATCGTGGAGCGGCTGGCCGGGGTGCGTGAGGTGCTGGGGCCGGACCGGGACGTGGCAGTGGACTTCCACGGACGGCTGAACGCGGCCACGGCCCGCAGGGTCCTGCCCCTGTTGGAGCCCTTGCGCCCCATGTTCGTCGAAGAACCCGTTCTGCCCGAGTACGGACACCTGCTCGAAGACGTCGTACGGTGCAGCCCGGTACCCATCGCGACCGGGGAGCGCCTGTTCAGCCGGACCGACTTCCTACCCGCACTCCAGGCGGGTATCGCGGTCGCCCAGCCCGACCTCTCCCACGCGGGAGGGATCTCCGAGGTGCGAAGGATCGCCTCCCTGGCCGAGACCTACGACGTCCTTGTGGCCCCCCACTGCCCGCTCGGTCCCTTGGCCCTGGCCGCGAGCCTCCAGATCGCTTTTGCCACACCAAACTTCCTCATCCAGGAACAGAGCATCGGCATCCACTACAACCAGGACGCCGAACTGCTCGACTATGTTCTGAACACCGAGGTCTTCGCCTTCCCCGACGGATACATCCTGCGCCCCGAAGCCCCGGGGCTGGGCGTGAGTGTGGACGAGGACGCAATACGTGAGGCGGACCGGAAGGGCCACCGTTGGAGGCCGCCGCTGTGGAGCCATGACGACGGATCTTTCGCGGAGTGGTGAGGAAGGAGCGACACGCATGCTGTGTGAACCGTGGAGCACGGACCGTTTCGAACTGGGGGAGGGGCTGCGTCGGCAGGGCCGGAAGCTGCTCATGGTGGACATCCTCACCGGCAGGCTTTTGGGCCTGGACCCCCTCACCCCGGGCCCGGCGGAGGTGATCACCACCCTGGAGGTCCCCTTGGGCGCGGTGGCCCCGGTACGGGACCGGCCGGGGTCCTACATCGCGGCGGCGGGCACGGGGGTGGCGCTGATCGACGGGACCGGTGAACCGGAGTGGTTGGCCAGACCCGAGGACGAGGCGGCC
>DXDP01000195.1 GCA_019115445.1 Candidatus Nocardiopsis merdipullorum | reverse complement strand
CCGATCGGGCAACTGGCGCCGGTGCCACCGGTCCCGCAGTAACCGCCCGGGTTCTTGTCCAGGTACTGCTGGTGGTAGTGCTCGGCGAAGTAGAAGGCCCGCAGCGGGGCGATCTCCGTGGTGATCCGCCCGTGCCCGGCACGCTCGAGCACCGGTTGGAAGGCGTCCCGGGTCGCCTCGGCGGTCTTCCGCTGCTCCTCGGAGTGGTGGAGGATCGCGGACCTGTACTGGGTACCGACGTCATTGCCCTGGCGCATGCCCTGGGTGGGATCGTGGCCCTCCCAGAACATCTTGAGGATCTCGGCGTAGGAGATGCGCTCGGGGTCGAACACCACCCGCACCATCTCGGTGTGCCCGGTCGCCCCGGAGCAGACCTCCTCGTAGGTGGGGTTGGGTGTGTATCCGCCGGCGTACCCCACGGCGGTGGTGATGATCCCGCCTTCGGCACCCAAGCGCCAGAACACCCGCTCGGGCCCCCAGAAGCAGCCCATACCGAGGTCGGCGACCTGGCTGCCTTCCGGGTAGGGCGGGGCAAGGGGTGTACCGAGCACGGTGTGCTGGGACGGCACCGGTATCGGGGTGTCCCGACCGGGCAGGGCACGTGCTGGATCGACCATGGTCGTATTCATCCCGAACATGTGTCCAGACTATGCGCGTGTGCCGCTCCACGCACGTGCACGGGGACGGTGTGAAACATCCGACCTCGGAGAAGACGCGCCACGGTATTGGTTCTACGATGACGGGCGTGCCGAACTCTTCTCGCGGCGTTCTCCTCGGGGCAAGCGCCTTCCTCCTGTGGGGCATCGCCGCCATGTACTGGCCCCTGCTTTCCGCGTCCGAAGCGTCCGAGATCCTCGCGCACCGCATGGTGTGGGCGCTCCTGGCGATGTGCGTGATCCTGCTGGTGTCCCGGCGTGGTTGGTCCTGGTTGCCGCCCCTGCTGCGCAGTCCTCGCAAACTGTTGCCGGTCGCCGCGGCGGCGGTGCTGATCTCCGTCAACTGGTGGGGGTTCATCTACGCCGTCTCCATCAACGAGACGTTGCAGGCCTCCTTGGCCTACTTCATCAACCCGCTCATGTCGGTGCTGCTGGGGATGGTCTTCTTCGCCGAACGGCTACGCCCCATGCAGTGGGTCGCGGTCGGCCTGGGCACCGTCGCCGTCGTGGTGATGACCATCGCCTACGGTGCCACCCCGTGGCTGTCGCTGCTCATGGCCTGCGCGTTCGCGGCCTACGGTGCGGTGAAGAAGTACGTGGAACTGGACGGTGTGCAAAGCCTGACCATCGAGACCCTCGTGATGTTCCTGCCCGCGCTCGGTTTCGTGATCCACCTCGAGGCCGGTGGCACCGGGACGAGTTTTTCGGTGTCGGCCGTGCACAGCATCCTGCTCGTCGGTGGTGGTTTCGTCACCGCGCTGCCCCTGTTGCTGTTCGGCATGGCCACTCGTGAGGTGCCACTGAGCGTCATCGGGATGCTGCAGTACATCACACCGACCCTGATGTTCTTCATCGGCTGGCTGCTGCAGGGCGAGGAGATGCCTCTGGGGCGTTGGTTGGGTTTCGGCCTGGTGTGGTTGGCGTTGAGCGTGTTCGTGTTCGATCAGTTCCGACAGGCCCGTATGCGCTCTTCTCTCCGCTCGAAGGCGGAACGGAGGTCGACCGACGCCCGCAAGTCGTCCGCGAGATGAGCCTCACGCGGCGAACCGGCTCAGCCGGAGCGTTCCACCACGTAATCGCACAGGGCGTGGAAAGCTGCCCTGGCGGGCACGTCCGGCAAGGCTTCGAGCTCTGCGCGGGACCGGTCCGCCCACCTGCGCAGAGTCGTGTCGGCCTCGTCCATGGCCGGGTGTGAGCGCAACAGGGCGAGCGCCTCCTCGGTCTCTTCCTCACTCAGAGGGCGACCCAAGAGTGATTTGAGGCGCGCATCGGCCGGGTCCGGTGAACGCAGGGCGTAGAACATGGGGAGGGTCAGTACCCCCTCCCGCAGGTCGGTGCCGGGGAGTTTTCCGGAGTCGGCGGGTTCACCGGCCACGTCGAGGATGTCGTCGGCGAGCTGGAAAGCCATTCCCAGGGCGTCACTGGCCCGGGTCAGTACTCCGGTCGTTTCCGGGTCGACCTTGCCGAAGATGCCGCCGAACTCGGCGGAAGAGGCGATGAGGGAAGCCGTTTTGTCGCTGATGACCTGGAGGTAGTGCTCCAGGGGGTCGGTTCCCTCCTGAGGGCCGGAAGTTTCCTGCACCTGTCCCTGGACCAGACGGGCGAAGGTCTCGGCCTGCAGTCGGACTGCCTCGGTGCCCAGGTCGGCGAGCATCGTGGATGCCTGGGCGAACACGTAGTCACCGGTGAGGATGGCGATCGTGTTGCCCCAGCGTTGGTTGGCGCTGGTCCGTCCACGGCGCAGCTCGGCCTCGTCCATGACGTCGTCGTGGTAAAGGGTGGCCACGTGGGTGAGTTCGACCACCGCGGCGGCCGGGACGAGGTCGGGGAGTTTGGGGTCCCCGAAGTGGGCCGACAGCAGCACCAGCATCGCGCGGAAACGTTTGCCCCCGGCAGCGAGCAGGTACGAGGCCGCCTCGGTCAACAGGGGATCGCTGCACTTGACCGACTCCAGGAGCAACTCGTCGACCTGCTCCAAGCTGTCCTGCACCTCTCGGGCGAGGGTCGGGTCGACTCTCGGCAGAGCGAGAAACCCGCTCGGGACAGCACCGCTCACCGTAAAGCTCCACCTGTTGAACGGGCACACCGTCCACCTCGAACAACGAGGGCCACGGCGTGCTCAGCACATGAACATGATTCGATCTGCCACGGTATCCGACCCGGAATACTGAGCCAAAGCCGTCCTCCGGATCGGACACCGTGCTTGCGTCAGTCCCCTTCGCCTTCCAGGGATGCCTCGTTGACCATCACGGTCGCCGGTTCGGCCGAAGGATCCGACGACGGCAGGAGGTTGTCCAGGACGGGCCCGGGGAACACCCCGAGGACGAGTGTGGCGGCCACACCGATGGTGATGACGCCCCCGGTGAACAGCCCCGCGGGTACCACGGTGATCCCTTCCTCCTCCGGGTCCCGGAAGAACATCACAACGATGATCCGGATGTAGAAGAAGGCGGTGACGGCGCTGCTGAGCACACCCACCACGACCAGGGGGACCGCGTCCGCGGCCACGGCCGCCTCGAACACCGCGAACTTGCCGATGAAACCGCTGGTGAGCGGGATACCGGTGAATCCGAGGAGGAACAGGGAGAGCGCCCCGGCCAGGGCCGGGTGGCGGCGGCCAAGACCCGACCACTGTTCGAGGTCGCCCAGTTCCTGACCACCGTCCTTGGTACGCACCAGGGTGATGACCGCGAACGCACCGAGCGTGGTGAACCCGTAGGCGGCCAGGTAGAACATGGCGCCCGCGAGACCGTCGGTGCTGGCCGCCACCACGGCGGTGAGGATGAACCCGGCGTGCACGACCGAGGAGTAGGCCAGGAGACGTTTGACGTCGCGCTGGGTCACGGCCACGACCGCGGCGACCACCATGGTGAGAATGGCCACGGCCCACAGCATGGGTTCCCACACCTGGACGGAAGTGCCGAAGGGTACGAAGAACACCCGCAGCAGAGCACCGAACGCGGCAACCACGGTGCAGGACCCCATGAGCGCGGTGATGGGGGTGGGAGCACCCTGGTAGACGTCGGGCTTCCAGCTGTGGAAGGGTATCGCGCCGACCTTGAAGAGCATCCCGATCGCGACCATGCCGATCCCCATGAGCAGGAGCGGCTCGGCCTCACCACCCTCGAAGATGTCCGCACCACCGGCGGCCACGGCCTCACGGATCGCACCGAAGTTCACCGAGCCCGCGTAGCCGTAGACCATGGCGATCCCGAACAAGAAGAACCCCGAGGCAAAGGCGCCGAGCAGGAAGTACTTCACCGAGGCCTCCTGCGAGAACAGGCGTCGGCGACGGGCGATCCCGCACAGCAGGTACAACGGCAGGCTCATCACCTCGAGGGCGATGAACATGGTGAGGAAGTCGTTCGAGGCCGGGAACATGAGCATGCCCAGGACCGCGAACAACACCAGCGGGTAGACCTCGGTGTGTTGAGTGCCCGCCATGATGTGGGCGCGTTCTTCCTCACTTCCGGGCACGGTCGCGGCCTGAGCGGTGAACGCGTCCCGTCCGTCCCGGCGCTCTGCGATGAGCATCAGGCTCACCAGTGCCAGGACGGCGATGGTCCCCTGGAAGAACAGGGCGGTGCGGTCCACGGCCAGGGCCCCGGCGACCAGGGTCGTGCCCTCCTCCGGGATGGTGCCTGCTTGCAGGACGATCAGCACGAACGTGGCGAGCAGGGCCAAGGACGCCACGGTGATCTGGAGCCCGCGACGACGAGCAGCCGGGACGAAGGTCTCGAACAGGACGGCCAGGACACCCGCGCCGAACACCACGAGGAACGGGGCGAGCAGCCACCAGTCCAGGGTCGGCGTGGTTTCGGTGATGACGAAGGACGCGGGTTCCGCGTCGGTGTTGAGGGGGATCACTCCCTGCCTCCTTCCTCGGCGGTGCCGTCAGCGACCGTGTCGGCCTCCACGCCGTTCTCCACGGTGCGCTCGACTGCGGGGTTGATCGCGTCGAGCATCGGCTGTGGGTACAGCCCGAACACGATCAACAGAGCAAGGAGCGGGCCGATCGCCCACTTCTCGCGAACATTGAGGTCCTGCAGACCGGACGTCTTCTCGTTGGTGGGCCCGGTCATGGTGCGTTGGTACATCCACAGGATGTAGAGCGCGGCCAGGACCACACCGAGCACGGCGATGACGGCCGGAACGGGGTGGAAGGCGTAAGCCCCCACCAACACCAGGAACTCGCTGACGAACGGTGCCAGCCCCGGAAGTCCGAGCCCGGCCAGACCGACGACGAGGAAGGCCCCGGCGAGTACGGGCGCGACCTTTTGCACACCTCCGTAGTCTGCGATCAGGTGGCTGTTGCGACGGGCGACGAGGAAACCCACGACCAGGAACAGGGCACCGGTGGCGAACCCGTGGTTGACCATGTAGAGCGCGGCACCGGCCTGCGCCTGTTGGGTCAGGACGAAGATGCCCAGGGTGATGAACCCGAAGTGCGACACCGAGGTGTAGGCGATCAGACGCATCATGTCGCTCTGCCCGATGGCCAGGATCGCCCCGTAGAGGATGCTGATGACGCTGAGCACGGCGACGGGCCACACGAACCAGGACACCGCACCGGGGAACAGCTCCAGGCAGTAGCGGAGCATCCCGTAGGTGCCGACCTTGTCGAGCACACCGACGAGCAGGACCGCCGTGCCGGGCCGGGACGACTGCGCGGCGTCGGGCAGCCAGGTGTGTACGGGCCACATCGGCGCCTTGACCGCGAAAGCGATGAAGAAGCCGAGGAAGAGCCAGCGTGCCGCTTCGGGGTCGATCCCCTGCAGCGCGCTGCCTGCCGCGGTCAGGTCCGCCCACAGGAAGGTCCCTCCCAGGACGTACACCCCGATGACGGCGACCAGCATGATGAGGCCACCGGCCAGGCTGTACAGGAGGAACTTCACCGCTGCCCTGGCCCGGTCCCCTCCACGCCCGTACCGGCCGATCATGAAGTAGACCGGGATCAGCATGGCTTCGAAGAAGACGTAGAACAGGAAGACGTCGGTGGCCGCGAAGACACCGATCATCATGGCCTGCAGGATCAGGATGAGCGCGAAGTACCCGGCCCCGCCGTCGGCACGGTCGTCGTGCTCACGCCAGGCGGCGAGCATCACGAGCGGGACCAGGATCGCCGACATCAGGATCAGGACCAGGGCGATGCCGTCGACACCGACGGCGTAGTGGATGCCGAACCGAGGAATCCACTCGTGGGTCTCCTCGAACTGAAGACCGCCCGCGCCCGACAGGTCGAAACGCAAGGCCATCGCCACGAGCAGGGCCAAGGTGGCCAACGAGAAGCCGAAGGCGACCCGCTTGGCCGTTTCGACGTTCGCGGGCGCGGTACCGGCGGCCGGTCGGGTGCGTACGGCGGTGGTGGTACCGCCGGCCGACGCGGCCTCGGCACGATGGGTCTCGGCCGTGGCGGTCGCCGGTTCCTGGACACGTGTGAGTGCCCAGACGACGACCGCACCGATCGCGGGTAGTGCGATCGCAAGAGTGAGCCAGGGGATCATTCAGAACCTCACAACCAGCGTCGCGGCGACGATGACGGCGCCGAAGAGCATGGTGAGCGCGTACGTTCGGGCGTAGCCGGTCTGCGCCCTGCCCAGGCCGGTCGAGGAGTCCTTGACCGTTGCTCCGAGCCCGTTGACCGCTCCGTCGATGACCTTGTCCTCGACCACGACCAGGGCCTTGGTGAGCACCTGTCCGGGCCGCATGAGCAAGCCCTCGTTGATCTCGTTGCCGTACAGCTCCCGGTTGGCGGCGACGGTGACGAAGTTGCCCCGGGGGGCGACCTCGGCGACCGGCTTGCGCAGGTAGATCGCCCAGGCCGCGGCCACGCCGAGGACGAGGACGACCAGTGCCGCAAGACCGTAGGGGGCGGTCAAGGCCTGCCCCACGGTGAAGTGGGGGATCTCCGCCCCGGTGGTCGGGGCCAGGAAGTGCGCGAAACGGTCGACCGTCATGAGGAAGCCGCCGAGTCCGACCGAGCCGATGGCCAGCACGATCATGGGGGCGGTCATGCTCACCGGGGACTCCTGCGGCTGCACGCCCTCCTCCCAACGCGGCTTGCCGAGGAAGGTCATGAAGACCATCCGCGACATGTAGAACGCGGTGAGGGCCGCACCGATGATGACCGTGGTGCCCAGGATCATCCCGGCGCTGCCTCCGATACCGAAGGTTGCGGAGATGATGCCTTCCTTGGTCCACCAACCGGACAGGAGTGGCACCCCGATGATGGCGAGGTAGCCGAGCCCGAAGGTGGCGAAGGTGATCGGCATCTTCGACGCGAGTCCGCCGTAGCGGCGCATGTCCACGTCCTCGTTCATGGCGTGCATGACCGATCCTGCGCCGAGGAACAGTCCGGCCTTGAAGAAGCCGTGCGCGATGAGGTGGGCGATGGCCACCGCGTAACCGGCGGGACCGATCCCGGCGGCCAGGACCATCATGCCGATCTGGCTCATCGTGGACCCGGCCAGGGACTTCTTGATGTCGTCCTTGGCCGAGGCGATGATGCCGCCCGCGAGCATGGTCGCGGCACCGACCACGAGCACCACGGTCTGTGCGGCCGGTGCGGCCTCGAAGATCGGCCCGGAGCGGACGATGAGGTACACACCGGCGGTGACCATGGTGGCCGCGTGGATGAGCGCGGACACCGGGGTGGGGCCCTCCATCGCGTCGAGGAGCCAGGCCTGCAGCGGCAGCTGTGCGGACTTTCCGCAGGCGCCCAGGAGCAGGAGCAGCCCGATCGCCAGGAGGACGCCGTCACCCGCACCGGGCACGGCGGCGAACACGTCGCTGAAGCTCACCGCGCCGAGCACGGCGAACATGATCATGATCGCCACGAGCAGGCCGATGTCACCGACCCGGTTGATGAGGAACGCCTTCTTGGCGGCGGTGGCCGCCGTGGGCTTGAACTGCCAAAACCCGATGAGCAGGTAGGACGCCAGGCCCACACCTTCCCAACCGAGGAACAGCAGCACGAAGTTGTCCGCCAGGACCAGCACGAGCATGGCCGCGACGAACAGGTTGAGGTAGGCGAAGAAACGCCGGCGCCCGGAATCCTCGGCCATGTAGCCGATCGAGTAGATGTGGATGAGGGAGCCGACGAAGGTGATCAGCAGGACGAAGCTGATCGAGAGGGGATCGACCAGGAGATCGACCCCGGCGGTGAACTCGCCGACGGCGAACCATTCGTAGACGGGGACCGAGACGCTGCGTTGGTCGGGGGCCCGGCCGAGCAGGTCGGCCAGGACGAACACGGCCAGGGCGAAGGAGCCCAACGGCAGGGCCGTGGCGAGCCAGTGCCCCCACGAGTCCGTACGTCGGCCGCCGAGCAACAGGATCGCCGCGCCTGCCAGAGGCAGGGCGAACAGCAGCCAGGCCAGTGACAGCTCGGGGCTGTCGGCCGCGGTCGCCACCACGGGTTCGGCGGCGAGGTACGCGTGATGTTGTGTCACTGCCACGTCGCCTTCTAGTGCTTGAGCAGGTTCGCGTCATCGAGCGACGCGGACCTGCGGGTCCGGAAGATCTGCATGATGATCGCAAGTCCCACGACCACTTCGGCTGCGGCCACGACCATCACGAAGAAGGCGATGACCTGCCCTTCGATGTCTCCGTGCATCCGGGCGAACGCGACGAACGCCAGGTTGCACGCGTTGAGCATCAGCTCGACGCACATGAAGACGATGATCGCGTTGCGTCGGATGAGGACACCGACCGCGCCGATGGTGAACAGCAGCGCCGCGAGGACGATGTAATTCATCGGGTCCACGAGGACTCGACCTCCTGCCCGTTGCCGTTCTCGTTGTGCTCGCCGTCACCGGGTGTCTTGGCCTTGCCGTTCTCGGAGCCGGTGAGGTTTCCCTCCTCGCCCTCGATGGCGTGGCCTTCCTCTGTACGTGCTGCCTGGGAGGCGTCACCGGGAAGCAGCGGGCTGCTCGTACGGACGTCCTCGGGCACCTTCGACTGGTACTCGGGGTCGCGTGCAAGGAGCACCGGGTTGAGGGAGAGCCGGGACACCGAACCGTCCGGCAGCAACGCGGGCATGTCGATCGCGTTGTGCCGTGCGTAGGTCCCCGGACCGGGAAGGGGAGTGGGGTGGTCGCCGCGGATGCGGTCCTCGGACATCTCTCTTTGGGTACGGCGCTTCTTGGTGCGTGCGGTGTGTGCCATGACCATCGCTCCGAGCACTGCGGTGATGAGCAGTGCAGCGGTGGCCTCGAAGGCGACCAGGTGACGCAGGAGGAGTTCACCGGCGATCCAGGGGACGCTGCCCCCCGCGGCGGCGGCTCCGGCCGCGATCCCGGTGGGGTCTCCCACGACGATGCGGCTGATCCCGGTGATGAGCGCACCGATGAAGGCCAGTGCGACCACGGCGGTCATGAACCTTTGTCCGCTGATGGTCTCCACAAGGGAGTCCGATGCGCTGACGCCGACGAGCATCAGCACGAACAGGAACAGCATGAGTACCGCGCCGGTGTAGACCACGACCTGCACGACCATGAGGAACGGGGCCTCGTTGATGCCGTAGAAGATCGCAAGACCGACCATGGTCAGCGCCATCGACATGGCCGAGTGCACGGCCTTGCGGGAGAAGACCACCCCCAGGGCGCCGAGCACGATGATGGTGCCCAGCACCCAGAAGACCGCGGTTTCTCCGCCGCCGATGGGGGCCGGGGCCGCAAGTGTTGCAGTGGAGGTTGTGGCGAGCGGGTTCAACGCACCGCCTCCGAGTCTTCCTCGGGCCTGCCCTGCGTGCCGTGTCGACCGCGACCGGTGGCGTAGTAGTCCTGCTCGGTCTCTCCCAGACGCATCGGGTGGGGCGGCTCTTCCATGCCCTCCTGGAGGGGGGCGAGCAGCTGCTCCTTGGTCCAGATGAGGCGCTCCCGACTGTCGTCGGCGAGCTCGTACTCGGTGGTCATGGTCAGGGCACGTGTGGGGCATGCTTCGACGCACAGCCCACAGAGGATGCACCGCAGGTAGTTGATCTGGTAGACGCGGCCGTAGCGTTCACCGGGCGAGTATCTGTCGTCCTCGGTGTTGTCTGCGGCCTCCACGTAGATGGCGTCGGCCGGGCAGGCCCAGGCGCACAGTTCGCACCCGATGCACTTCTCCAGCCCGTCGGCCCACCGGTTCAGTTGGTGCCTTCCGTGGAAGCGCGGCGCCGTGGGGCGCTTGACCTCCGGATATTCGATGGTCGGCACCTTCGTGAACATGGTGTGGAAGGTGACGCCGAATCCCTTCACGGGGTTGAGCCACTCAAGCACCGGTAACCTCCTCACCCTTGTCATTGCTTTCGGCAGCGGCGGCCGAGGCCGTCCGCGGTGGTTCGGCGAGCACGCTGCTGCCATAGTGCTGTGCTGTGCTCGGGGGCACCGGGAACCCGCCGAAGGACGGGTCCTCCTGAGCCTTGCGCGCGCTCTCCGCACGCCGGTGGGCCTCCTCGGCACGTTCACGACGCACGTGGCGGAGCCAGGCGTAGAAGGCGAGGAGCGTGGCGACCGTGAAGGCCACCACCACGGCGGCGATGAGGATCGGGGAAGCCCCGTCGAGGACGAGCATCCGCACGACCGCGACACCGGTGATCCACACCAACTGGATGGGGATGAGCACCTTCCAGCCGAGTTTCATCAGCTGGTCGTAGCGGATCCGGGGCAGGCTGCCACGCGCCCAGATGAACAGGAACATCATGCAGATGTACTTGAGCAACCACCACAGCGCGGGCCACCAGCCCTCGTTCGCACCGGGGAAGACCGCGGTGACGCCGGGCGGGGCGTACCAGCCACCCAGGAACAGGGTCACCGACACCGCGGCGACGGTGCACATGTTGACGTACTCGGCGAGGAAGAACATCGTGTACTTCATCGACCCGTACTCGGTCATGAAGCCACCGACGAGTTCACCCTCCCCCTCGGCCAGGTCGAACGGGAGCCGGTTGGTCTCACCGATCATCGTGACGATGTAGACCAGGAACGAGGGCAACAGCAAAACCGCGAACCACAGGTTTTCCTGGGCGGCGACGATCCCCGAGGTGGTGAGCGTGCCCGCCATGATGAACACCGCCACGAACGACAGTCCCATGGCGACCTCGTAGCTGATCACCTGCGCGGACGCGCGCAGTCCACCGAGCAGTGCGTACGGGGACTGGGAGGCCCAACCTCCGAGCACGATCCCGTACACCCCCAGGGCTGCGGTGGCCAGTACGAGCAGGGCCGCGATCGGCAGGTCGGTGAGTTGCAGCGGGGTGAGGACCCCGAACATGTTCACCTCGGGGCCGATCGGGATGACCGCGAAGGCGAAGAACGCGGGGATCGACGCGATCATGGGCGCCGCGATGTAGACGAACCGGTCCACCCCGCGGGGGATCAGGTCTTCCTTGAGGGAGAGCTTGACCCCGTCGAACAGGGACTGCAGGAGCCCGAAGGGGCCCATTCGGTTCGGTCCGTGGCGCTGCTGCATGCGACCCATGACCTTGCGGTCGGCCATGATCATCATGAGCACACAGAGCATGAGGAAGACGAAGATCCCCAGCGCCTTGATGGTGACGATCCACCATGGATCGCCGCCGAAGACTTCGAGGGTGCTCTCCGAGGCCAAGTGGGCCGCGCGCGGATCGAGAGCGACGGGGGTCACTGCTGCCTCCCGGCGTCGGTGGTGGGCGTGGCCAGTTCGACCGTCTCCCCGGCGTGGCTTCCCAGGTCACGACGGATGTCGCAACCCTGGGCGTTGGCGGGGAGCCAGACAACCCGGTCGGGGATGTCGATGACGATCGCGGGGACGGTCACCGAGCCACGGGCTCCGGTGACACGCAGACTCGCACCGTCGGTGACACCGACCTCGTCGGCGGTGGTGCGAGACAGGTAGGCGCGGGCGGGGCGGGCGGTTCCGGCCAGGAACGGTTCGCCGTCCTCCATGCGCCCGGTGCCGAGCAGCTGTCGCCATGTGGACAGGACCGCCTGTCCGGCGCGCGGCTCGGGGACGTCGACGGGCCGGGCCACCGGGGCAGGGACACGTTCACCCTTCCACGGTCCGAGCTCGAGGAGTTCTCGGTAGGCGGAGTCCGCGTCGGGCAGTCCCAGGTGGACGTCCATGGCGTCGGCGATCGCGGACAGCACCCGTAGGTCGGAAAGGACCCCGGGGAGCTGGAGCGCGTTGCCGAAGGGCCGGTGGCGCCCCTCCCAGTCGAGGAAGGTTCCGGACTTCTCCGCGACCGCTGCGACCGGCAGGGCCACGTCGGCCCGGTCGGTGACGTCACTGGCGCGCAGTTCGAGGCTGACGATGAACGGCACCCGGGCCAGGGCCTGGCGGGCGGCTTCCGGGTCGGGCAGGTCGTCGAGTTCGACCCCCGCGATGAGCAGGGCGTCGAGTTCACCTGCGGCTGCGGCCCGGATGATCTCTGCGGTGTCGCGGCCGACGGTGCTCGGCAGTGCGCCGACGTTCCACGAGCGGGCGACCTCGGTGCGTGCTTCGGCGTCGGTGACGGGACGGCCTCCCGGCAGCAGGCCGGGCAGCGCGCCGGCGTCGATGGCCCCACGCTCACCCGCGCGGCGCGGGATCCACACGAGGCGGGCACCGGTGCGGTCGGCCAGGGACATGGCGGCGGTCAGTCCGCCGGGGACGTCGCCGAGGCGTTCACCGACGACGATGATCGCGCCTTCCCGACCGATGGCCTCGGCGCTTTCGGGGTGCTCGGTCTCCAGGTGGTTGAGTGTGCGGGCCTCGTCCCCGGGGATGGTCGGCACGAGTGTGCCTCCGGCCTTGGTCAGCCCGAGTGCGGCGTGCGAGGCCACGGAGAAGACCTTCAGTCCGCGCTTGCGGTAACCCTTGCGCAAGCGGAGGAACACCGTCGGGGACTCGTCCTCGGGGTCGAAACCGGCCATGAGTACGGCGGGTGCCTTCTCCAGGGCGGTGAAGTCCACGTCCACGGGTGTTCCGGCGACCCGGGCGGCCAGGAAGTCGGCTTCCTCCTCGCTGTGCGGGCGGGCGCGCATGTCCACGTCGTTGGTGTCGAGGGCGACCCGCGCGAACTTGGCGTAGGCGTAGGCGTCCTCGTAGGTGAGACGTCCCCCGGTGAGGACGCCGACCCGTCCCCGGGCCCGGGAGAGCCCCTGGGCGGCGATACTCACTGCTTCGGGCCAGGAAGCGAACTCCAGGGCCCGGGAGTCCTCGTCACGCACCAGGGGGCGGGTCAGCCGGTCGGGCTGGGTCGCGTAGGTGAATGCCCAGCGACCCTTGTCGCAGTTCCATTCCTCGTTGACCTCCGGGTCGTCCCCGGCCAGGCGGCGTGTGACCTTACCGCGCCGGTGGTCGGTGCGCTGGGCGCAGCCGCCGGCACAGTGTTCACAGATGCTGGGTGTGGAGACCAGGTCGAAGGGTCGGGAGCGGAACCGGTAGGCGGAGCCGGTGAGCGCACCCACCGGGCAGATCTGCACGGTGTTGCCGGAGAAGTAGGAGTCGAAGGAATCGTTCTCACCGATCCCGATCTCTTCCTGGGCGCCGCGTTCCATGAGCTCGATGAGCGGGTCACCGGCGATCTCCGAGGCGAACCGGGTGCAGCGGGTGCACTGGATGCAGCGTTCACGGTCGAGCAGCACCTGGGTCGACAGCGAGATCGGTTTGGGCCAGGTCCGCTTGACGTCGAGGAACTGGGACTCTCCCTGCCCGGTGGACATCGCCTGGTTCTGCAGGGGGCACTCACCACCCTTGTCACAGACCGGGCAGTCCAACGGGTGGTTGATGAGCAGGAACTCCATGACCCCGCGTTGGGCCTTGTCCGCCACCGGTGAGGTCAGGTGGGTGTTGACCACCATCCCTTCCATCACGGTGATGGTGCAGGAGGCCTGCGGCTTGGGCATGCCTCGCCCGTTGCCCATGTCGGGGATCTCGACCAGACACTGGCGACAGGCGCCGATCGGGTCGAGCAGCGGGTGTTCACAGAACCGGGGGATCTGGATACCGAGCAGTTCGGCGGCCCGGATGAGCAGCGTGCCCTCGGGCACCTGGATCCGGAAACCGTCGATGGTGACGGTGACCAGGTCCTCCGGGATCGGCGCGGGGGCCGCGCCGCCGGAAGTGTTCGAGGTGACGGTCACTTGTTGCCTCCCGTCTCGAGCGCACGGTCGCCCCAGAGGGTGGACCGGGAGTGATCGAAGGGGCAGCCGCCCTGTTCGAAGTGGTCGATGTACTCCTGGCGGAAGTACTTGATCGACGACGTGACGGGGCTGGTCGCACCGTCGCCCAGGGCGCAGAAGGCGCGGCCGAGGATGTTGTCGCAGATGTCCAGGAGCTTGTCGATGTCGGCCTCGGTGCCCTCGCCACGTTCCAGACGGTCCAGGACCTGGACCATCCAGTAGTTGCCTTCGCGGCAGGGCGTGCATTTGCCGCAGGACTCGTGGGCGTAGAAGGCGATCCAACGTCCCACGGCCCGGACCACGCACGTGGTCTCGTCGAAGATCTGCAGGGCCCGGGTACCGAGCATGGATCCGGCCTCGCCCACGGATTCGAAGTCCAACGGGATGTCGAGGTGCTCATCGGTGAAGATCGGGGTGGACGATCCACCCGGGGTCCAGAACTTGAGGGTGTGTCCTTCCCGGATACCGCCGGCCATGTCGAGCAGTTCGCGCAGGGTGATGCCGAGCGGTGCCTCGTACTGGCCCGGGTTGGTCACGTGCCCGGACAGGGAGAAGAAGCCGAACCCGGCGGACTTCTCGGTACCCATGGAGGTGAACCACTCGGCGCCGTTGGCGACGATGCTGGGCACGCTGGCGATGGACTCGACGTTGTTCACCACGGTCGGGGAGGCGTACAGACCGGCCACTGCGGGGAACGGCGGTTTGAGGCGGGGCCAGCCCCGGTAACCCTCCAGGGAGTCCAGGAGAGCGGTCTCCTCACCGCAGATGTAGGCGCCCGCACCGGTGTGTACGACCACGTCGAGGTCGTAGCCGCTGCCGAGGATGTTCTTGCCGAGCAGCCCGGCCTCGTAGGCCTCGTTGATGGCGTTGCGCAGCCGACGGATCACGTGCAGGACCTCACCACGGATGTAGATGAAGGCCTGGTGGGACTTGATCGCGTAGGAGGAGATCGCCACCCCTTCCACCAACACGTGCGGGTTGGCGAGCATGAGTGGGATGTCCTTGCACGTGCCCGGCTCGGCCTCGTCGGCGTTGACCACGAGGTAACGCGGGTTGGGGTTGTCCTCGGGAAGGAAACCCCACTTCATGCCGGTGGGGAAGCCCGCACCGCCACGCCCACGCAGCCCGGACTGCTTGACCGTGTCGACGATCGCGTCGGGGTCCATGCCCAGGGCCTTGCGCAGTGCCTCGTAGCCACCGTCGGCCCGGTAGGCGTCGAGGGTGTAGGAGTCGGAACGGTCCCAGTTCTTGGACAGGATCGGGGTCAGGGTGGTCACTTGGCGCCCTCCTCACCCTGGTCGTCGGTGGTCGCTGAAGGTTCGGGGGCCGACCAGTTGCGTTCCTGGGCGAGCTCGAGCCCGGCCAGGGACGGCTTTCCGGCCTGCACGCCCTCTCCGGCACGACCGTCGTCGAAGCCGGCCAGCACCCGGGATGCCTGCTTCCAGGTGCACAGGCTCGAGGGTCCACGGGTGGGGGCGACATCGTTCCCCAGGCGCAGGTCGTCGACCAGCTGCTTGGCCTTTTCCGGGGTCTGGTTGTCGAAGAACTCCCAGTTGACCATCACCACGGGTGCGAAGTCGCAGGCCGCGTTGCACTCGACGTGTTCGAGGGTGACCTTGCCGTCTTCGGTGGTCTCCCCGTTCTCCTCCAGCTGCAGGTGCTCCTGGAGGGTCGAGAAGATCTGGTCCCCGCCCATCACGGCGCACAGGGTGTTGGTGCACACCCCCACCTGGTAGTCACCGCCGGGGCGGCGACGGTACATGGTGTAGAAGGTCGCGACCCCTTTGACCGCGGCGAGGGTGATGTCGAGCTGGTCGGCGCAAAAGCGCATACCGGCCTGGCTGACGTGACCCTCCTCGGACTGCACCAGGTGCAGCAGGGGCAGCAGCGCCGACCGGGCCCGCGGGTAGCGGGCGATGATTTCCTTGGCGTCCGGTTCCAGACGGGCTGTGACCTCGTCGGAGAACCGCTCCTGTTCGCCCTCACCGGTCGAGGTGTTGTTCTCGTTCACCGGTCCACGCCTCCCATCACCGGGTCGATACTGGCCACGGCGGCGACCACGTCCGCGACCGTGCCTCCCTCACACATGGCTGCCACGGTCTGGAGGTGGGTGAAGGAGGGGTCACGGAAGTGCACGCGGTAGGGGCGGGTCCCGCCGTCGCTGACCGCGTAGCAGCCGAGTTCGCCCTTGGCGCTCTCGACCGCCGCGTAGGCCTGGCCCTCGGGGACCCGGAAGCCCTCGGTGACCAGCTTGAAGTGGTGGATGAGCGCTTCCATGGAGCTGCTCATGATGTGTGCGATGTGGTCCGGGGAGTTGCCCAGGCCGTCGGGGCCGAGCGCGAGCTTGGCCGGCCAACCGATCTTGGCGTCCTCGATCATCACCGGGCCGGGCCGGAGCTTGTCCAGGCACTGCTCGATGATCTTGAGGCTCTCGTCCATCTCGGCCATACGCACCCGGTAGCGCGCGTAGACGTCGCCCCCGTCGGAGACCGGCACGTCGAACTCGTAGTTCTCGTAGCCGCAGTAGGGCTTGGCCTTGCGCAGGTCCCAACCCAGCCCGGAGGCGCGCACGAGGGGTCCGGTCACCCCAAGAGCCATGCAGCCCGCCAGGTTGAGGTGGGCCACGTCCTTGGTGCGGGCGAGGTACAGAGGGTTCTCGTCCAAGAGCTTGCGCATGATCTGGATGCGCTTCGGCATCTCCTTGAGGAGTTCTTGGATCTTGCCGACCGCACCGGGCGGCAGGTCCTGGGAGACCCCGCCGGGACGGATGTAGGCGTGGTTCATCCTCAGACCCGTGATCAGTTCGAGGACGTCGAGGATCAGCTCACGCTCGCGGAACCCGTTGGTCATGACCGTGGTCGCGCCGAGCTCCATGCCGAAGGTCGCCATCGCAACGAAGTGCGAGGACATCCGGTTGAGTTCCATGACCAGGACGCGGATGACGTCGGCCCGTTCAGGGATACGGTCCTCGATGCCCAGCAGCTTCTCCACGGCCAGGCAGTACGCCGTCTCGTTGAAGAGCGGCGTCAGGTAGTCCATGCGGGTGACGAACGTGGTTCCTTGCGTCCACGTCCGGTACTCCATGTTCTTCTCGATACCGGTGTGCAGGTAACCGATACCGACACGTGCCTCGGTGCAGGTCTCCCCGTCGAGGGTGAGGATCAGGCGGAGCACCCCGTGTGTGGAGGGGTGCTGGGGCCCCATGTTGATGACAAGGCGCTCGGCACTGGTGGACTGAGCCTTCTCGATCACCTCGTCCCAGTCCCCACCGCTGGCGTCGATGTAGTCCTCGGTCACGGTCATGCCGTGCCTCCCCTCTGGCCGAACTCGGTGACTGTGGTCCGTCGGGTCACTGGTAGGACCTCCGTTCGTCCGGCGGGGGCACGGTCGCACCGCGGTATTCCACGGGGATGCCACCCAGCGGGTAGTCCTTGCGCTGGGGGTGGC
>DXDP01000194.1 GCA_019115445.1 Candidatus Nocardiopsis merdipullorum | reverse complement strand
GTCCCGCGGACGGACCCAGAGCATTGCGCAGTGCCGAGTGGAGGAGGTGGGTCGCCGAGTGGGAGCGTTCGATCGCGTGCCGACGTCCCGTGTCGATCGTTGCGTGCACCGTGTCGTCCAGGACGACTTCGCCGGAGCGGACCGTGCCTCGGTGCACGAACAGGCCGGGCAGGGGCTTTTGTACGTCCTCGACGTCCACGACCCCACGCCCCTCCACGGTCAGCGTTCCGGTGTCGGCGAGTTGACCACCGCTCTCGGCGTAGAAGGGGGTGCGGTCCAGGACGATCTCGACCTTGTCACCCGCACGGGCGACCAGGACCCCGACCCCGTCCACGACGATGCCCTGGATCTGTGCCTCGCTCGCGAAGTCGGTGTAACCGAGGAATTCGGTGTTTCCGGCCTTCTCGTGCATCTGCGCGTAGAGGGAGATGTCGGCGTTACCGAGTTTCTTGGCCTTGGCGTCGGCCTTGGCGGTCTCACGCTGGCGCTGCATGAGCTCACGGAAAGCGTTCTCGTCGACGCTCAGGCCCTGTTCGGCGGCCATCTCCAGGGTCAGGTCGATGGGGAAACCATAGGTGTCGTGGAGCTGAAAGGCGTCCGCACCGGAAAAGACCGTGCCGCCGGCGGCGCGGGTGCGTTCGGCAGCGCGCCCGAACAGCGTCGTGCCCGCGCGCAGGGTTTCGGCGAAGTTCTTCTCCTCGTTGTCGATCACACCATGGATGATCTCGGTCTTGTCCAACAGGTCGGGGTAGATGTCCTTCATCGCGTCGATGCTGACCTCGGTCAGCTCGTACAGGAAGGGGGTCTCGGTACCCGAGAGCAGGCGCAAATTGCGGATGGAGCGGCGCAAGATGCGGCGCAGGACGTAACCGGCCTTTTCGTTACCGGGTTTGACCCCGTCACCGACGAGCATGACGGCGCTGCGCACGTGGTCGGCGACCACCCGGAGCATGACGTCCTGTTCGTGGTCGTCACCGTAGCTGGTGCCGGTCAGCTCCGCCGCACGATGGAGGATACGACCGATGATGTCGGTCTCGTAGATGTTGTCGACGTCCTGCAGGACCGCGGCGAGTCGCTCCAGGCCCAGGCCTGTGTCGATGTTCTTCTTCGGCAGTTCGCCGAGGATCGGATAGTCCTTGCCGGAGCCCTCACCACGCTCGTACTGCATGAAGACGAGGTTCCAGATCTCGACGTATCGGTTCTCGTCCGCCTCGGGACCACCATCGGCCCCGTACTCGGGCCCCCGGTCGTAGAAGATCTCGGAGCAGGGACCACAGGGGCCGGGAACGCCCATGTCCCAGTAGTTCTCCTCCATCCCCATGCGCTGGATGCGTTCGGGGCGCACGCCGACCTTGTCGCGCCAGATGTTTGCGGCCTCGTCGTCATCGAGGTAGACCGTCACCCACAGTCTCTCGGGATCGAGGCCGAACCCACCGTCCTCGATCGGTGTGGTGACCAGTTCCCAGGCCAGCGGGATCGCCTTCTCCTTGAAGTAGTCGCCGAAGGAGAAGTTGCCCAGCATCTGGAAGAAGGTGGCGTGCCGGGAGGTCCGACCGACCTCTTCGATGTCCGTGGTGCGGATGCACTTCTGGACGCTGGCGGCCGTGTCGTAGGGAGGGGTGCGCTGTCCGAGAAGGTAGGGCTTGAAAGGAACCATGCCCGCGGGGACCAGCAGGAGGGTGGGATCCTCGGCCACGAGGCTTGCCGAGGGCACAACGGTGTGTCCGTTCTTCTCGAAGAAACTGAGGAAGCGGCGCGCGATCTCTGCCGACTCCATTGATGCCCTCCTGAGGATTTTCGCACCGACGCGTGTGCTTTTGCGGGTGGCCGCCACGACCCGCTCTGTTGACGACAACGGCGGCGGCCTCGTTGTTCCCCAGGCTATCGTCGGCGGCCGGAGCACGTGTCGGTATTTCGTTTCGGCTCGGACTCGGTAGTACGTCCGCCCGCTCACGAACAGGAACATCGGCACGGGCACCGGGGCGGTGTGCAACAGCAGAGCAGCGCCGCCGATCTTTCCAGGGTCACGTCGGGCCACCGGTGTGCGGTGGCCCCACCGGGTCGGCGTTTCCGGAGCGTCAATGGGCCCGAAAGTCCGCCGAGGATCGAGAGTAGTAGGCCCGGGTGCCTTCCAGCAGCATGAGCACGATCATCACGATGGCGAAGATCAGCGGAATGATCCAAGCAAGGGCACCGGAGAAGATGTTGACCAGCAGTAGGAGCGCGGCCAGGGCCTGAAAGACCACCACCGACCACAGGACGGCGGGACTGCGACGCCCCATGAGGGATGCCAACAGGATGGAAATGACGCCGTAGACGAACGGGATGACACCGATGAGTCCCAGGAACGCCCCGGCCTCGGCACCGGACATCGGCATGCCCGTCTGTTCCATGGCGCGCCGCATCTCTTCACCGACCTGCCCGCCGCCGGCCGCCAGCCCTGCGCCGAGCCATGTCATCCCGCCGAGCAGCAGGCCGCAAACACCACCGATGAACATCAGGACCCGCACGGCGATGGCCGCGCCCGGCATCTTGTCCCGGGCTGTTCCGGAAGCTCCGAAGGCGTACGGCGGGTGGCCGCCGTGACTCTCGGGGCCCGGTGCGTAATGGCCCGCGGAAGAGTGCTGGTCATCGGTGGGCGGTGTGC
>DXDP01000193.1 GCA_019115445.1 Candidatus Nocardiopsis merdipullorum | reverse complement strand
GAGAACGGAGCCGGCAAGTCCACCCTCATCAAAACCCTCACCGGGGTACACCGGCCCACTTCGGGCCACATCCACCTGCACGGCGAACCCGTGGAGTTCACCACCCCGGCCCAGTCCCAAGAAGCCGGGGTCAGCACCGTCTACCAGGAAGTCAACCTCTGTCCGAACCTCTCGGTCGCCGAGAACATCCTGTTGGGTCGCGAACCCCGCCGGATGGGGGCCATCGACACACGGGCCTGCCGCACCAGGGCGAAAGGACTGCTCGAACGCATCGGTCTGTCGATCGAACCGAGTTCGATGCTGGGCAGTCACCCCATCGCCGTGCAACAACTGGTGGCCATCGCCCGGGCACTGGCGGTGGAAGCACGGGTGCTGATCCTGGACGAACCGACCTCCAGCCTCGATGCGAACGAGGTCGCGGAACTGTTCCGGATCATCCGAGTCCTGCGTGAGGAAGGTGTGGCGATCCTGTTCGTCTCCCACTTCTTGGACCAGGTGTACGAGATCGCGGACCGCATGACCGTCCTGCGCAACGGCCGACTGGTCGGCGAGTATCTCCCCGGCGAGATGGATCGCCTGGCTCTGCTGTCAGCCATGCTCGGCCGGGAACTCGGTGTTCTGGACGAGGTCGAGCAACGCTCGGAGGAACGAGCCCCTGGCTCCGTTCCGGTCCTGACCGCCAAGAACCTCTCCCGTGCAGGGGCCATTGAACCCTTCGACCTGGAGATCCATGCGGGGGAGGTCGTGGGACTGGCCGGGTTGCTCGGCTCCGGACGCACGGAACTGGCCAGGCTCCTCTTCGGCGCGGACCACGCGGACAGCGGGAGCATCCTCGCCAACGGCCACCCGATCCGGCCACGGGGTGCCCGGTCGATGATCGCCCACGGAGTGGCCTTCTGTTCCGAGGACCGCAAGGCCGAGGGGGTCGTGGCGGACCTGACCGTGCGTGACAACCTGGTCCTGGCACTCCAGGCCGCGAGAGGGTGGGCGCGCCCGGTGCCCCGACGCGCCGCGGATTCTCTGGTCGCCGAATACATCGAAAAACTCGACATCCGCCCTGCCGACCCCGGGGCGATCATGGGCAACCTGTCCGGCGGCAACCAGCAAAAGGTCCTCCTGGCGCGGTGGCTCATCACACGACCGGCTCTGCTCATCCTCGACGAACCCACGCGGGGGATCGATGTCGGGGCCAAGGCACAGATCCAGAAGATCGTGGCCGAACTGGCGGCCGACGGTATGGCGGTGCTGTTCATCTCGTCCGAGCTCGAAGAGGTGATCCGTGTGTCCGACCGTGTCGTGGTACTGCGAGACCGACGCAAAGTGGCCGAGCTCAGCGGTACGGAAGCCACCGTGGACGATGTCATGGCCACCATCGCGGCCCACGGGGAGCACGAAACAGCGGTGGCCTCATGAAGCCGAGACAAATCATCCGACACCACCTCTTCTGGCCGGTGGCAGCCTTGGTCCTGCTGCTTCTCGCAAACACGGCCCACAATCCCTCCTTCCTCGAGGTCACGCTGCAGAACGGCAGGCTCTACGGCAGTGTCGTCGACATCCTGCGCAACGGTGCGCCGACCCTGCTCATCGCGATCGGTATGACACTGGTGATCGCCACCAGAGGTATCGACCTGTCCGTGGGGGCGGTGGCCGCCATCGCCGGCGCGGTCGCCTGTAGCTGGATCGTCTCGGGCGGGGACACGCTCACCGCGATACTCCTTGCCCTGAGTGTGTGCACCCTGCTCGGCCTGTGGAACGGTTTCCTGGTCTCGGTCCTGGGCATCCAACCGATCATTGCCACCCTGGTGTTGATGACGGCCGGGCGCGGGGGCGCGATGCTCATCACCAAGGGTCAGATCATCACCGTCGAAGACCCGCTCTACCACCAGATCGGCGCGGGCTTCCTTGTGCTTCCGATCGCCATCCTCATCAGTCTGGGTGTTCTGCTCGTGGTTGCCCTGATCACGCGCAGGACCGCACTGGGGATGCTCGTGGAGTCGGTCGGGGTCAACCCCCGTGCCAGTCGCCTGGCCGGGGTACGTTCCCGCACCATCATCTGGACGGTCTACGTGTTCGCGGGCCTGTGCGCGGGCGTTGCCGGTCTGATGATCAGTTCCAACGTCAGTGCCGCCGACGCCAACAACGCGGGCCTGTGGATCGAGATGGACGCCATCCTGGCCGTGGTCATCGGTGGCACCGCGCTCTCCGGCGGACGGTACTCACTCACCGGGACCCTCATCGGTGCGCTGGTGATCCAGACCCTCACCACGTCCGTCTATGCCATCGGTGTCCCACCCAACGTTGCCCTGGTCTTCAAGGCACTGGTGGTCATCGCCGTCTGTTTGCTCCAGTCCCCCCGGACGTCGAGGATGTTCCGCGGCCGCCGGAAGACCTCTGCGACACCGGCTCGTTCCAAGGAGGTGACCACGGCGTGAACGTCCTGGACCTCAGGCACGCACGAAGCCGTGTGCCCCAGCGTTTCCTCCCAGTGATTGCCACGTTCGTGGTGTTCGTCCTGACTTTCGGGGTCGGTTCGTTCCGCTACGAGGCATTCGCCTCGCCACAGGTCGTGACCAACCTGTTCGTGGACAACGCCTTCCTGATCGTGCTCGCGGTGGGCATGACCTTCGTGATCCTGACCGGTGGCATCGATCTTTCGGTGGGAGCCGTGGCCGCTCTTTCCACGATGATCGCGGCGACCACCCTGGAAGCCGGTTGGCCTCCTTGGCTCTCAGTGGTCACAGTGCTGCTCACCGGGACGACACTCGGGCTTCTCATGGGCCTGATCATCCACTTCTTCGACGTACAGCCCTTCATCGTGACGTTGGCGGGCATGTTCTTCGCAAGAGGTCTGTGTTTCCTGATCAGTGTCGAGTCGGTGTCGATCACGGACCCCACCTTCCGTGCCATGGCGATGGGCACAGTGACCCTCGGTCAGGGGGTGGTCCTGACCTACAGCGTTCTCATCGCCTTGGTGGTGGTGCTGGTCGCGGCCTACGTCCTCCACCTGACCCGTTTCGGCCGCACGGTCTACGCGGTGGGCGGCAGTCGGAGCTCGGCCCGCCTGATGGGGCTTCCCACCGGGCGCGTCCAGGTGGGGGTCTACACGGTGAGCGGGTTCTGTTCCGCCCTGGGTGGCTTGCTGTTCAGCTTCTACATGCTTTCCGGGTACGGCCTGCACGCGATCGGCATGGAACTGGACGTCATCGCCGCGGTGGTGATCGGTGGGACCCTGTTGTCCGGTGGGGTCGGCTACGTGGCCGGCTCGGTACTGGGTGTTCTGGTGCTGGGCACCGTGCAGACATTGATCTCGTTCGAGGGCACCCTGAGTTCCTGGTGGACCAAGATCGTCATCGGGGCCCTGCTGCTGGTGTTCATCATGATGCAACGGCTCATGGCGCGTCGGGCACCCTGAACCTTCTTCACCGACCGTTCTTGCGTGTACGAACGGCTGTTTCCCTCACCGTCTCCTACCCACAACAGAAAGGCGCGCGGCACCGGGTGCCGCGCGCCTCACTCGTTCCTGGGGAAGGGACTCAGACGGTCGGAACGCGCAGGAAGGTCACGGAGTGACCGGGGAAGGTGTACTCGAAGGTGTCGTCCACCCCCTCGAAGACCGTTTCCTCGGGTTGGATGGGTCGGTCGTCGCGGGTGTTGACCGCCTTCGGGTCCCCTTGGAGCGTGGTGACCGTGGCGGTGGCACCGGATTCGACCTCTTCACCGAGCTCGAGGTGTGTCACGGCCTCGTCCTCGTGGACGTTGACGACCTTGACGATCAGGTCGCCGTTCTGCGTGTCACGGGTCACGACCTGGCGGAAGAGTTCCTCGTCGGCGCCGCCCGGCAGGGTGGCCTCGGTGGGCACCACCGAGTCACCGGTCTGGGTGCTGAAGAGTCTGCTCACCTCGTAGTTGGCGCTTCCCCAGACATGGGAGTTGTCGAACCAGATCAGGTCGGGCTCCCACTGAGTTCCCTCCTCGTGGGCCAGCAGAGGCGCATATGCGACGAGTCCGACGATGTCTGCGTTGCGTTCCAGGCCGGTCAGGTAGGCGGCCTCCGCGAGCGCGTTGTGGAAGGTGTTTCCCCAAGAGCCGTACTCACCGAGGAAGACGTTGGGTCCTTCCCTGTCGTAGCCGTCGTAGCGGTGGTGATTGGCGAGGAACCATTCGGCTTCTTCGTAGTAGTGCTCGTCCACGAGATCCACACCCGCCTCGTCGTTGAGCTCCCACAGGCGGTCGAAGTTGTCTCCGCCGGACGCGGGTCCGGAGTTGCCCACCACGGTGATCTCCGGGTGCTCCGCCTCCAGTGCCTCCTTGAATTCCAGGAAGTGCTCGAAGAACTCCTCACCCAGGGGTTCTTCGTTACCGACCTGGACGTGGGTCAGACCGAAGGGTTCGGGGTGTCCCATCTGTGCTCGTACCGAACCCCATTCCGAGTCGGCGGGCCCGTTGGCGAATTCCACCAGGTCCAGGGTGTCCTGGATGTGCCTGTTCAGGAGTTCTTCGTCATCGGTGACGTCATCTTGCCCACAACCGGTCACCAATGCGGGAACGAC
>DXDP01000192.1 GCA_019115445.1 Candidatus Nocardiopsis merdipullorum | reverse complement strand
GGAAGGAGCACTCAAAGGGTCGTCGGAGGACCAGGAAGGGCTACCCAGAGGACTGTCCTGGTATGCCGCTCCGGTGACGGGTTGCGTGGGCGGCAGTCCCTGCGGCATCCCTTGCGTGGGAGGCAGGGCCGACGGCTCCGATTGCGACGGCAGAGCATGCTGGGCGAAGGAGGCGGGGGAACGGTGATCCGGCTCGCCGGGAGGTTTCGCGTGGGGATGCTGTGGACCGCTTTCCTGGCCCAGATCGGCCAGGGCGGCCATACCGCTTCCGGATGACGACAACGGTGAAGGAACACCGGGGGGTGCGGCGCGGTCGCCGTCCTCTTCCTCTTCCTCGTATTGCGGATCTTCGTGATCGTCGTAGTCGTCGTAGTCGTCGTAGTCGTCGATCCGGTCGTCGTGGGCGCGATTGTACGGGTTCGACCGCTGCTGGGCCGGTCCCTCTTGACTCAGACTCGACCAGAAGTCGTTGTCGGAGAGCTCGTCGAGGTCGTCCTCCCAATCCACCCCGCGACGCTTCTTGGACCGTCGTTCCGCATTGCCCCCGCCCTGCCGTGGCCGACGTGATCGCCCTCGCGGCTCCTCGTCCTCGTGGTGATCGAGGTCGATCTCGTCGTACTCGTGGTCGTCGTCGTAATCGTCTTCGCGGGAGCCAAGACTCAGCGCACGCATGCCCAGCAGCAAAAGCACCAGTACGGCGAGCACGATGATGACGGCGATGATGATGATGACGGTGACGGTCATGGTGTACGCACTACCTTGGGGAGGTCGGCCGCGCCCGGAGCGCATCGAAACCCGGGCGGACGTTGCCCGCTCGGGGAAATGCGGTGCTCTCCCGGGCTCGTGTGGACGTGGGCCAAGCGCGCTTTGCCGTGGGCACGCGAAGAGTCCGAAGCGCTCCCGGGGCAAAGTGCCGCGCGATGAGTGGACGGGTATCGGTCATCTGAAAAGGGGCGAGGGGCACAGTCCCACTGTATGTGCTGTTGCGCGCTGTGTGCAGAGGGCGATGTGAGCTTGCTCGGGCGGATCCGGAATTCCTGGTGGACCGCGTGGGCCCTCGAGGTGAAACGATCTACCTTTCATCATGGCTCATTTCATTCCTTGTGTGTGTACAAAGAGCCTCGCGCGATCGCGCGTTCGGAGATCGCTTCCAGAGTTGTGTCCAGGACCGCCCCGTCGGGCAGGTCCAGGGCTTCGTCGAGTGCGTACACGGTGAAGCGGTATTCGTAGGAGTCCTCCTCCTCGGGACACGGTGCCCCGTACTCGGCCTCACCCGCACTGTTCTGGCCCTGTCGGGCATCGGCCGGGACCGTGTTCTGTCGTAGCTCCACCAGTTGCGGATCGAGGTCGTAGACCACCCAGAAGACCAAGGCCTCTTGGGGCTCGTCCACCACCAGCGCGATCGATCCCGCGTCCTCGGGCAACCCCGACCAGCTCAAGGGAGGAGAAAGGTCCGCGATCTCCTCACCGTCCTCGTTCTCCACACCCTCGCAGGTGTACATCTTGGGCAATGGCTGCCCCTCCTGCATGAGTGGACTGGTGACCGTGATGTCGTCGGGCATCTCCCCACTCATCCCCGGGGCGAACATCGTGCATCCCGTGGTCAGAAGCAGGGCGACGGTCCCCGCTGCCGCAGCTTTCGCGCGTGTGCCGGAAGACGACCGTGGGGAACGGCGCTTGCCGGTGATCCGGAAGGAAGGGAGGACCGGGAACAATGGGGCTCCTGCTGATGGGCTTCGGGCCGGGGACGGGACGCCGCGGACACACGTCCTGCCGCGTGTTGTGATGTGTGCACGCCCCGACGGAGGGGACTCTCTGGGTGTCGGACACAAGGTCCTGAGCGCACTTTACTGTGAGCGCGAACCAGGTTCGATTCCTGATCGCCTGCTCCCCGGGAAAGAAAACCTTTGGACGATGCTCCCGACCCTGAGCAAGGGGTGGGCCCCCTTTCCTTGCTCAGGGTCCGAAAGACCGGTCCTGGGGCAGGGGAGGAGGTCCTCGACGGTCGGTGGGCCGTTCCCCGGCTCGGTCACCAACTCGCCCTGCCGGGGTTTTGTCCGCTTCCTTTCAGGTGCGTCGCCGGTAGGCCCACACAGCCAGGGGGAAGAAGATCGCGGTGATGAGCACTGTCCAAACGAGTGTCCAAATCATCGGTCCGGCGGCGTCACCGCCGAGCATGAGTGCGCGCATTGCGTCCACCACGTGGGTGACCGGGTTGTTCATCGCGATGGGAGCCAGCCAGCCCGGCATGTCGCCCGGTGCGACGAACGAGGAACTGCCGAAGGTCAGCGGAAACAGCAGGATCATCGCAAACGACTGCACCGCCATGGGGGTGCGTACGATCATGCCGACGAAGGCCGACATCCAGCACAGAGCGAAGGCGAACAGCAGGATCAGCCCACCGGCGACCAGGACACCGATCGGACCACCCTCGGGCCGAAAACCGATGGCCAACCCCACCAGCAACACCATCACCACGGTGATCGCGTAGCGGGCCAGGTCACCCAGGATCGCGCCGATCAGCGGGCCCGAGCGGGCAATGGGCAGGGACCGGAACCGGTCGAAGATGCCTTTTTCCACGTCTTGGCTGAGGCTGAAACCGGTACCCATGGTGGCGAAGATGACCGACTGGGCGATGACACCGGGCATGAGGAAGTCACGGTAGGTCTGCCAGTCACCCATCATCGCCTGGCCGAAGACGAAGACGAACAACGTCACGAACATGATCGGCTGAAGCATCAACCCGAGGACCTCCTCGGGGTTGGCCTTGATCTTCAGCACGCTGCGCCAGGCCAACTGGAGACCGTGGTGGAGCGCGATCAGCGGGCCGATCCGTTCCGGGACCGGGGGTGGGCCCTCAGGGGCGGTTGTCCTGGGCCGGGTCTTGACAGCACTCATACCCGGATCTCCTCGTTCCTGCTCTTGGTGGTGCTCCCGGTCAGGGCCAGGAACACCTCGTCCAGACTCGGTTTGCGCAGGGACAACTCCCCGACCACCACTCCTTGCTCGTCCAACCGGCGAACCACTTCGGGCAGGACGGCGGCGTCACCGACCGGCACACCGGCCACCAGGCCATCGCTGGTGGCGGGGGTGCTGGTGATCGCTTCGATGATCTTGGTGGCCAGTGGCAGCTGCGCGGGGTCCACTGTGCGCAGCTCCAGCATCTGTTCGCCGGCGCGGGTCTTGAGTTCTTCGGGCGTGCCCCTGCTGATCACCCGGCCGTGGTCGAGCACCATGATGTCGTCGGCCAGGTGGTCGGCCTCCTCCAGATACTGGGTGGTCAGCAGGACGGTCACCCCGTCGGAAGCCAGACCACGCACCACTTCCCACAGCTCGTTGCGACTGTGCGGGTCCAGGCCGGTGGTCGGCTCGTCCAGGTACAGCAGGCTGGGACGGCCGATCAGACTCGCGGCCAGATCGAGGCGGCGCCGCATACCCCCGGAGTAGGTCTTGGTGGGACGGTCTCCCGCGTCGGAGAGACCGAAGCGCTCCAGGAGTTCGGTGGAGCGGACACGTGCCTGGGCACGGTCGTAGCCGAGCAGCCGGGCGATCAATACCAGGTTCTGGGTGCCGGTCAATTCGGCGTCCACCGCCGCGTACTGGCCGGTCAGCCCGATCAGGCGGCGTACCTCGTGTGGTTGTTTCAGCACGTCGAACCCGCCCACCACGGCATGCCCCTGGTCGGGTCTCAGCAGGGTGGCGAGAATGCGTACGGTCGTGGTCTTACCGGACCCGTTGGGGCCCAGTATGCCCAGCACGGCCCCTGTCCCGGCGGTCAGGTCGACCCGGTCCAGGGCACGTTTGCCCTTGAACTCCTTGACCAGACCTTCCGCGTGGATGGCGTCGGTCATCGGTTTTTCGGGGTACCTCGGATTGCGGACCGAGGTGCTCCCTTCCTCCTTCGAATAGGTGTGGCCGTCGTTTCTTCGGAACCGGATTCGGTTCTTGTCGAGCACGGACACGTACGGTCCGGATCGATGGGTGCGGAGCTCACGGCCCTGCTTTCCGGCCGTGCGATGACCTTGTTCCCCTCCGGCGAGGTGGTGCCGCTTTTTCCTTGCGCCTCTTCCGGGTCGGGCACCACCCGAAGGCGGTGTTCGGGCCCGATGCGGCCCCGTTTTCCGGATCCACCGTCCTGCACGGAAGGCAGCCATCGCAGGTCACCTCCTCACGAGGGATGGTTGTGGCCGGTGATGGCGGGCGCGCGGCCCCACGGGCCGACAGTCTTTCCCTCCCGGGGGAGCCCCGTGATGAAAACCCTCCGTTCGGTGTCTGTCTCGGTCCGTCGAAAAGCACTGACAAACCTGTGATGTCGGAGAAAGCAACAGTGGGTCGTGCCGAGCGGCACGACCCACTCCAAGGGGCAACGTCCCTGAGCGGTCCGCTGTTCCCGGTTCTTGGCAGCACCAGGTGGTTCCAGTATGTTCGCCGTCCGTGTTGATCCGGTTGCTCACCGAACAAGCTCTAGACTCGGAATCGTGATGAACACCCCGCCTTCGCATGATGCCCAGTCCGGTCCCGGTGAGTGGCCCGAGTCGTCCGGACCGGAGGTGACGGTCGCCGAACTGCGTCCGCCCCTGCGCAGGGTCAGCGGTCGCGCGGTGGGTATGTGGACCCTGCGTCTGCTGTTCTCGGTGGCCTTCAACCTGATCGTGGTGAGCGTACTGGCTCTGGGATTGGAGAACATGCCGTGGGTGTGGATCCCGGAACCACTGCGGGAGAATGCCTCCTTGTTGCCGGTGGTGTACGGAGCGTACGCGTTGCTCAAGGTCGCGATCGTGCCGTCCTGGCGGTATCGGGTACACCGATGGGAGGTCACCGACGACGTGATCTACACCCGGGCCGGTTGGATCAACCGAGCCTGGCAGCTCGTACCGGTCAACCGTTTGCAGACCGTCGACCACACCCAGGGGTGGCTGGAGCGGGTCTTCGACGTGGCCACTTTGCAGGTGCAGACCGCCTCCCATGCGGGGTCCTCCAGGATCGAGGGGCTGGACGCCGAGGAGGCACGCGAGTTGAGCGAGGAATTGGCGGTACGGGCCGCGACATTGAGGGACGACGCGACCTGATGGATGATCAGCGGTACCACGATGAGGAACCCGCGGGTGAGGGGCACGAGCCCAAGACCCCGGAGAACTGGAACTGGATCGTCCCGGGAAGTACCCCTTCCCCCCGACGTGGGTGTGCGCCCAAGGCGGAGGACGCGTCGCGGTGGGACGTTCTGCCCGAGTCACCGAGTCGAACGTCGCAGTGGCCGACCCACACGGACACCGGGACGACGGGAACCTCAGGGCGTGAGTGGTGGGCCGAGGCCGATCCGGAACCGTTCGCGTTCCGAAGCGCCCGACGCCTCAGCCCACGCAGCATGGTCGTGGGGCCCATCAACCAGTTGCGCGGTCTCCTGCTGCCGATCGTCGTCGGCCTCTTCATCGGAGGGTTCAACCCGTGGCTGCTTGCGGCCACCGCCGTGGCGATCATCTCGTTGCTCATCGGCGGGTTCGTGACCTGGCAGACCTTGCGTTATGAGATCACCGAAGACCGGATCGAGATTCGTCGGGGTCTGGTGCGGCGTGAACGCCGAACGATCCCGCTGGAACGGGTCCGTGGTGTGGATGTCACCAGTAC
>DXDP01000191.1 GCA_019115445.1 Candidatus Nocardiopsis merdipullorum | reverse complement strand
GGCCTCGATCGTTGTGGTCCTGGCCATGATCGGCGGCGGCGTGTTCTGGTACGTGCACACGATGCCCGAACCGCAGGAGGCCACCACCGCCTATGCCGCGGCCTGGGAGGCCCAGGACTACGAGAGCCTGGCCGAGGTGACCACCGGGGACGACGCCCCGGAGATCCTCGGCGGCATCGACGCAGGTCTGGGCGTGGAAAGCATCGACGTCACCATCGGCGAACCAACCACCGAAGGCGGTACCGGAAGTGCCTCCTACGAGGTCACCATGTCGTTGGTCAACGCCGACGACTGGGGTTGGGAGGGTGAGCTCCCTCTGGTCCGCGAGGACGGCGAATGGTTGGTGGACTTCTCGCCCGAGACCGCCTACCCGGGGTTGGGCGAGGGGCAAGTCCTGGCCCGTACCGCCGTGTGGGGTGAACGCGGCCATGTCCTGGCCGCCGACGGCACCCGTCTGGACGGACCGGACGTGGCCGGTTCCCTGCAAATGATCGCAGGCTCCCTCGGCGAGGCCGACGAGGACGACGTCGAACGGCTCGGCCCAGCCTACAACGTCGGCGACACCATCGGTGTGGAAGGTCTGCAACGCACCTACGAGGAACGCTTGGCCGGTGAAGCCGCCACCACGATCCTCATGGTCGATGCCGAGGAGGCCGAAGACCCTGCTTCCTTGGAGGCCACCGAGGAGAACACGGTGGTGAGCCTGGACGGTTCCGACGGCGAGGACATCGTCACCAGCATCGACATGGATGTGCAAAGTGCCGCAGCAAGCGCCGTCCTCGACTCCGATGATCCCGTGGGAATGGTCGCGGTACGCCCCTCGACCGGGGAGATCCTGGCCGCGGCGAACGTGCCCGGTGGCTTCAACCGGGCTTTCGAGGGCCAGTACCCGCCCGGGTCGGCGTTCAAGATCATCACCTACAGTGCGTTGCTGGACAACGGACTTCCGGTCGACGGCACCATGGAGTGCCCCAAGGAGTATGAACTCGGTGGTTGGCCGTTCCGCAACGCGGGCAACAGTGAGCACGGCTCCCAGTCGGTGACCGAGGCGTTTGCGACCTCTTGCAACACCGCTTTGGTGGCCGAGCTCGGTGACCGGCTCAGTGGTGAGCAACTACAGGCCTCTGCCGAACAGTTCGGGATGAATCAGCCCCTGGAGATCGGGGTGAGTGCCCACGAACCCATCTTTCCTCCGGTGGACAGTGCGACCATGCTGGGATCCCAGGGCATCGGCCAGGGCCAGATCCTGACCTCACCGCTGCACATGGCGACGGTCCCCGCCGCCATCGCGGACGGGTCCTGGCGTCACCCGGTGCTGGTGACCGATCCCACCGACGAAGAGCTGCCCGAACCCGCTCCGGTGGCCAACGCCGAGGCCCTACGGCCGATGATGCGTGCGGTGATCACCGACGGAACGGCCAAGGACGTCGGCTTCGAGGGGGAGGTCTTCGGCAAGACCGGTACCGCCGAGTTCGGTACGGCCGAGGACGCCGACGACGAGGAGGAGCTGCCCAGTCACGCGTGGATGATCGGCTACAAGGGCGACGTCGCCTTCGCGGTGGTCGTGGACGGTGGTGGTGGCGGTTCTGCCGTGGCCGGTCCGCTGGCGGCCGCTTTTGCCAACGCGCTGTGATCGTGTGCGGTGGTGACCCGACGACAGTTCGGGTCACCACCGCACACGCGGTACGGGCCCCTGTGCGAGCACTTCAGTGCACCGGCCCCACCGGTACCTGTTCGTCGAGGGATTCCCCTTCCGGGGCCTGCTCGGTGCTCTCCGAGGTTTTCTCCCCGCTTCTCGGTGAAGGTTGCTGTGGGGCGCTGGGTGTGAGTACGAACAGCAGGATCAGGAGCCCTGTGGTGACCGCGGCGATCAGGGTGCACACGATCCACGGTCTCCAACTGCCCAGTCCGGACTCGGTAGGTGTGTCTGGGGCCTCGGCCCCAAAGGATTCCAATCGCTCGGCGAGCTCGGGTTCCTCCTCGCTGAGTTGCCTCGCGATCTCCTCGAGAATTCTGCGCTCGTGCTCTCTCAGGGACATGGAACCCTCCTCAACCGCTGGGGGAAGGACTGTCGTGATGGGTGATTACAAGTCTCCCCAGGGTGAGCACCGAATATCCAACTGTATCCGAGCTTTTCACCACAGAGCACGAATATTGCAGCTCGTGAAACACAAGCATCTCGACTTGTGAGAAGCGTGTGTCGAACACTGGTCGATCCTGCCCTGTACTACCTGGGATAGCACTCGACCTCGGCGGCTTTGACCCCCGCCCAGACGGTGTCTCCTCGGTGCAGTCCGAGCTCGGCCAGGGCGGCCGGGCTGATGTCGGCGGCCAGGGACGGTGGACCCTCCAGGTGGACCCGGACCTGGTCCCCGTGGCGCTCTATGCCGTCGACGAACAAGCGCCATACGTTGCGTGGGCTGCCGTGCGGGCGCTTTGGGTGCAAGGCGACCGCGCGCGGCGGAAAGGCAATCAGGGCCGGTCCCGCGTGCGGCTCGTACACCTCGACAGTGACCGGCCCGTCGGGCCCGTGCTCCTCCAGTACCACAGAGGTGCCCTCGGCACGCCCACGAAAGAGGTTGAGCCCCACCAACCGAGCCACATAGGGGGTCCGGGGTCGACGGGCCATCTCGGTGGGTGTGCCCTGCTGGACCACACGACCGGACTCGATCACCGCGATCCGGTCGGCCAGCACCATCGCATCGAGAGGGTCGTGCGTGACCAGGATCGTGGCCCCTTCGAACCCCTCCAACAAGTGTCCCAGCCGGGCCCGCACGTCCACGCGGGTACCGACGTCCAGAGCGGCCATGGGTTCGTCGAGCAGCAACAGGCGGGGACGTGTGGCCAGTGCCCGTGCCAGGGCCACGCGCTGGGCCTGACCACCGGACAGGGTACGGGGGCGGGCAAGGGTGTACTCGGCCAGACCCATGTGTTCCAGCAGTGTTCCGGCCTGCTTCTTCGCCTCGGTCCTGGACACCCCCCGACAACGCGGTCCGAAGGCGACGTTGTCCAGCGCGCTCAGATGAGGAAACAGCAGATAGTCCTGGAAGACCATGCCGATGGGGCGGTGCTCCACCGGTGTGGTGGTCACATCGTTTCCGTCCACGAGTACCTGGCCCTCGGTGAGAGGGACAAGGCCGGCCAGGGCACGCAGCACCGAGGACTTACCCGCGCCGTTGGGCCCCAACAGGGCAAGGATCTCACCCCGCCCGGCCTCCAAGGACACCTCCAGGTTGAAATCTCCCCTGCTCAGCCGTAGTTCGGCATCGAGGAACGGTGCCATCAGGCGCTCACCCACCTCTCTCGCAAGGTGACCAGCACGACCAGGGAGACCAGGAGCAACAAAAGACTGAGCACGACGGCGGTTTCCGGGTCTCGCTGCATGGCCATGTACACGGCCAGGGGCATCGTCCGGGTGGTGCCGGGGAAGTTCCCGGCGAAGGTGATGGTGGCACCGAATTCTCCAAGGGCCCGGGCCCAACACAGGACCGCCCCGGCACCCACACCGGGCAGGACCATCGGCAAGGTGACACGGGTGAAGACAGTGGTGCGATCGGCCCCCAAGGTCGCGGCCGCCTCCTCATAGCGCCGATCGACCCCGTGCAACGCCCCTTCGACACTGATCACCAGGAACGGCATGGCCACGAACACCTGAGCCAGGACCACCGCCACAGGGGTGAAGGGGAGGGTCAGCCCGAACCAGGTATCGAGGTGTCGTCCGAGCAGACCGCTGCGCCCCCAAGCGAACAGGAGCGCCACACCGCCGACCACCGGGGGGATGACCAGGGGAACGGTCACCAGGGCCCGGATCACGCGACGGCCGGGAAACTCCGTGCGGGCCAACAGCCATGCCAGCGGGACCCCGAACAACAGTGACACCACGGTGGCCACGGTGGCCGTGGCCAGCGACAGCCACAGTGCCGCGAGTACGCCCGGGTCGGTGAATCGGCCTCCCAACT
>DXDP01000190.1 GCA_019115445.1 Candidatus Nocardiopsis merdipullorum | reverse complement strand
TTGTACTCCAACATGGTGCGCAACTCGGTCCAGGACGCATCCGAGATCGCGCGGGCGAGTTTGCTGTTCTTGACCAGGTTGCGCACGGAAAGGTCCTCGATCACGACCACTTGGTTTTCGCGGACGAGTCGAGTAGTGAGCTTGTGCAGGAAATCCTGTCGACGGTCGGTGATGCGGGCGTGCACCCGGGCCACCTTCTTGCGGGCCTTGGCCCGGTTCGCGCTGCCCTTCCGCTTGCGGGACAGCCCCCGCTGGGCTTTGGCCAACTTGGCCCGATCCTTGCGCTCATGCTTGGGGTTGGCGACCTTCTGGCCCGTGGACAGGCTCACCAGCGAGGTGATCCCGGCGTCCACGCCCACCACCTGGTCGGTGGGGGCGTGGTGGTCGATCACGTCCTGGCACAGGATCGACACGTGCCACCGTCCCGCGCTGTCCTTGGACACCGTCACCGTCGAAGGCACCGCACCCTCGGGAAGGGGACGCGACCACACGATGTCGAGCGGATCGGACATCTTCGCCAACGTCAGCTTCCCGTTGCGGTACTTGAACCCCGACCGGGAGTACTCCGCCGACGCCTTGGACTTCTTGCGGGACTTGAATCGCGGGTAGCGGGCGCGCTTGTCGAAGAAGTTCCGAAACGCTGTCTGCAGGTGTCGCAGCCCTTGCTGGAGTGGGACCGAGGAGACCTCGTTCAGAAACGAGAGGTCGGGGTCCTTCTTCCATTCCGTGAGCGCGGCCGAGGCCTGGTTGTAGTTGATCCGCCGCTGCTCGGTGAACCACGCCGTGGTGCGTTGGTCCAGAGCGCGGTTGTAGACCAGGCGCACGCATCCAAAGGTGCGCGACAGCTCCGCTGCCTGCGCATCTGTGGGGTAGAAACGGTACTTGAACGCCCGCTTCACCGTGCTCTTGGCCATGCTCACATTCTACCGTGGCCAGCTGTAATCTTCGACCGGGAAGGAGAAGGGCGTTTCCTCCCCACGGCTGAAGCCGGGGGTCTCCACGCCCAACAAACTGATGAACGATCTCGGAGTTCAGGGATCTTCGATCCTTCTTCGCCTGCGCGACGAGGCGGGCGTGCAGGTCAGTGGGCAGGCGCAAAGAGACACGCTTCTCACCATTCATGACCCCATAGCAGCCGCAGGAAGGCACCAAAATCCGGCATGATTGGCGTCATGGTGGCATCGAACCAGGATGAAGGTGTGGTGGCCGGGCACGCCCGGTACACCTACCGGCTCCGCCCGTCCACCACCGCCCACCGCGCACTGCTGTGCGAATGGGACCGGTGCCGGTGGGTGTGGAACGAGTGCGTCGCTGCCTCCCGGGCCGCACAAGGCACGGAAGAAATGCGGCCCCGCGTGGCTGGACAAACAACTCACCCAATGGCGAACCACCACCAAGTGGCTACGCGCAGGCGCGTCGGTGCCCCAGCAGCAGACCATCCGTGACTTCGCCAAGTCCCGCACCAAAGCACTCAAGGACATCAAGGCGCGCCTGCCCATGCGCCGGCGCGCCGGGATGCCACGGTTCAGGAAGAAGGCCGTGGCGGCGCCTACGCTGAACTACACAAGGCGTGGGTTCTCCCTCAAGCAGGGACGTGTGCACCTGGCCGGGGGCATCAAGATCCCACTCGTGTGGTCGCGCGACCTTCCCACCGAGCCGTCCAGCGTCCGCGTCTACCGCGACAGCCTCGGCCACTGGTACGCCTCGTTCGTGGTGCCCGCCGCCTTTGAGCCGCTTCCTGAAACGGGTAAGGTTATCGGGGTGGACTGGGGCGTCAAGGAGGTCGCAACCACCACCAGCCCCACCTACGATCTGCCCCATGCCGAGCACGGTAAAAACGCCGCCCAGAAGCTGGCCCGCTACCAGCGGATGATGTCTCGCCGCACACCCGCCAAGGGCACACCCGCCTCGAACGGTTACAAGAAGGCCAAGCGTCAGGCGGCCAAGGCCCACAAGAAGGTAGCCCGGCAACGCACCGACACCGGGCGCAAGTGGGCCAAGCGCGTGGTGGCCGACCACGACGCCCTGGCTGTGGAGGACTTCCGTCCCCGGTTTCTGGCCAAGTCGACCATGGCCCGGAAAGCCGCCGACGCCGCCATCGGCGCGACCAAGACGGCACTTGTCGAGATGGCCCACAAGCACCAGCGCACCGTGCGTTTGGTCAACCCGGCCCACACCACCATGGACTGCGCAGATTGCGGGGCAAGAGCCAAGCACCGCCTGCCGCTGTCCGAACGTACCTACACCTGCACCGCGTGTGGAGTGTCTCGGCCTCGGGACAAGAACTCCGCGCGCCTGATGCTGGTCCGGGCTGGTCTGTACCCGGATGGTGCTGATCGCGGAAGACCTCATTTCCCGCCGGGGAGTGAGGCAGCGTGAGCCATAAATCCTCGAAGTTCCCGTGGAGGCGAGGCAATCCCCTCCCTTCAGGGAGAGGAGCAGTCAAGGCTGAACGTTTGGCTGTCGAGTCCCCCGACGGTATCGCCACCGTCCGCTCCGGACTCGCGCAACTCGAAAAATACGGGTACCTGCGCCGTTACCGCCTTCGCGACCAAACCGGAAAACTTCGCGGTGCCCGCTGGGTCATCACCGACGACCCTGACAGCATCCGAGCCCGGATCGCTGAATTGGCCGAGCAGGTCGGTGAAGAGGGTCTTGACCTGTTCCAGCGGAAAAACACCAGCTCAGAACCTAAGTGCGATTTCCCTACGTTGGAAAATCCACCGGTGGAAAATCGCATGACCAAGAAGACCAGCAACAAGAAGACCAGTACTACAGAAGAAGAGGGGAGGCAGGAGGGCGCGCACACGCGCAAGACCGGCCCGCCCACCAACGACGTTGACGGCCAGTGGGGTGTTGCCCCCTCCGAACGACCGGCTGCCGAGCGGGGAACCTTGTTGGCTCGCACCTTCATCACTCAAATCGCCGAAGAGACCGGTCTGGGTCTGGAGCCGTGGCAGCACAAGCGTCTGGTTCTGGAACACCTGCCCGCCGCCTTGGATGCTGTCCGCGACCTCGACGACGACCGCATCAGCCCCACAGAGCTTCTGGAGTGGCTGCGCACCGACCACGACACCACCGTGTCGCTGTATGCGGTCCTGTCCCGCCGATGCAACCCGGACTACCTTGCTCAGGCCCTGCCGATCCGGGTCGCACGTAATCGCATCCCCGGTGGCCTGCCCGCCCCCGTCGAGCGGCGCCGCTTCGTTCCGGCGGAGCACAAGGCCACGACACCACCCCGGACCCGTTCACCCGGGCCGGTGCACCTACTACCTGCCTGGTCCACCCCGGTATTGCCTTGACCGCTGATGCCACCGGTCGGCGAACCCGTTGCCACATGTGTGAGAACATCTCGGACACTCCCTGGCCCGAGCAGACGGCACAACCCACACCTGAGGGTCTGATCGACCTCCTCGACCAGACCCTGGTCGACAGTGGACCCAAATTTCCCGAACACTGCGGCAATCGCTCCTGCCACGAGCAGCGCCGCCACATCATCTGTTACAACCCCCGCACCCGATCCCACCAGGACCTTGGGCCATGTCTGCGGTGCCACCCAGCTCGTGCCCAACAAGCCACAGCATGAGTGTGCAGGGGCGGCCACGGGTTCTGGCCATGGGGAGTTCGACAGCCGACAAATCTGTGACCGGCGATTCCCATTGCAGGCACAAGCAGGCGCACCACCAAAAGGAGAGCATCATGCGGCGCCATCGCACCGGTCCCACCAAGGAGCACTACCCTCGGAGCACATTCCAAGATCGCCGGCTCAGTTTCGACGCCCGTGGTGTTTTGCTGGATCTTCTGGACCGCGAGGACGACCCCACCCTCAACACCCTGCTCGAGGAAGCCCGTGCCCGTGGCGGCAAAGAGACCCGTGCCGACCACCTGCAATGGCTCAGCCAGCTGGAAGAAAACGGTTACATCGAACGCGACCCGAACGCGACCGACGACGACCCCGTGGCCACCGACGTCTATGACACCAGGCAAAGGGAGAAGAGTACGAGCCACTTCACCGAGGAGTGAAGAGGTCACCGACAGAACTCGCCGAAGAAACACAGCGGACCTACGAACTGGCCGACCCGCTCACGCCCCGGCGACCACGCACCCCTGCCCCGATCCGGTGGGCCCGGTCTTCACCCCTGCATGCACGAACGAGCCGACCGCACCAACGCCGGAGTGATCGTCAACGACCCCCGCGGTGCCTGAAGCCCGGCCACCAAGGGAAGAACAGGCCCACTCACCCCCACCTCAGAGCTCTGTGGCTCTGGACACATCAACACAAAAAAGCCACGATTGTGCGACGTTGAGTTCAACAAGACACCTGATCAGTGCCCACTTGCCTCGATCCTGCTAGCGTGCCGATCGCGAACTACAGGATGATTTAGGAGACCTGAACATGGTCCAACAGACTCGCGAGCAGTGGGGGACGCGCGCGGGCTTTCTGATGGCCGCCATCGGATCGGCCGTCGGACTGGGAAACATCTGGCGATTCCCCTACATCGCCTACGACAACGGGGGCGGTGCCTTCCTGGTGCCCTACCTCATCGCGTTGTTGACCGCCGGTATTCCGCTGTTGATCTTGGAATACACGCTCGGACACCGGTACCGCTCCTCTGCGCCACTGACCTACCGACGTATCTGGCGCCCGGCCGAGGCCATCGGCTGGTGGCAGGTGGCGATCTGCTTCGTCATCGCCATCTACTATGCGGTGATCGTTGCCTGGTCCCTGCGCTTCATGGGTTTTTCCATCGGCCAACAGTGGGGTGAGGACCCCGACGCCTTCTTCTTCGAAGATTTCCTCCAGGCTAGCGAAGGACCCGGGATGGTCTCCGGGTACGTGTCGGCGGTTGCCTGGCCCCTGATCGGTGTGTGGGTCGTGGTACTCGTCGTCCTGGCCCTGGGCGTCCGCAACGGTATCGAAAAAGCCAACAAGATCTTCATCCCGATCCTGGTGGTGCTGTTCTTGGCACTGGTTGTGCAGGCACTGACCCTGGACGGGGCCACCACAGGGTTGAACGCACTGTTCACCCCTGACTGGAGCGCGATGCTCGACGGTGGGGTGTGGATCGCCGCCTACGGACAGATCTTCTTCTCGCTGTCCATCGGCTTTGCCATCATGCTCACCTATGCCTCTTACCTCAAACGCAAAACCGATCTGACCGGCACCGCCATCACCGCCGGGCTGGCCAACAGCTCCTTCGAACTGCTGGCCGGGATCGGTGTCTTTGCGGCGCTGGGCTTCATGGCCACCGCCGCAGACACCGCCGTGGACAAGGTCGCCACCTCCGGTATCGGACTGGCCTTCGTCGCCTTCCCGCAGATCATCTCGACCCTGCCACTGGGTGGTGCCCTGTTCGGGGTGCTGTTCTTCGCCTCTTTGGCCATCGCCGGGATCACCTCACTCATCAGCATCGTGCAGGTGATCGTCTCGGCGGTACAGGACCGTACCGGTCTGGGCCGGGTCCAGACCGTGAGCCTGGTGGGTGGCGCCACCGCCCTTGCCTCGATCCTGCTCTTTCCCACCCCCGAGGGTCTGCACTTCCTCGACGTGTTCGATCACTTCATCAACCAGTACGGCATCGCCCTGGCAGCCCTGGTACTGATCATCGTCGTGGGTTGGGGTCTGCGTAAGCTGCCCATGCTCGAGCGGCACGCCGATGCGATCTCCACCGTCTCGCTGAAGTTGTGGTGGCGCATCGCCCTGGGCATCATCACCCCGATCTTGCTCGGCTTCATGATGTGGGACAGTCTGCGTGCCGAATTGACGGAAAACTACGAAGGCTACTCCACCGGTTTCTTGCTCTTGGCCGGGTGGGGTGTGGCCATCGGTGCCATCGTCTTCGGCATCATCGTCTCCCTCTTTCCCTGGAAGAAGGCCGACCAGATCGCCCACACCGTCGACCCCGACCAGGAGATGAAGACCGCCGGTATCGACCCGGACAAGAAGGAGGACCGCTGATGTCCACCAGCGCCGTTGTCATGCTGATCGTGTCCATCGTCCTGCTGTGGGGAGGCCTGGCCGCCGCCCTTGTCCACCTGTGGCGTCACCCCGAAGAGCCCGAACTGGACTGACCCACCCCCACGGACCGGCCCGCCCGTGGCAGCTGCCACGGGCGGACAAGCAACCCACACCTGACCCGGGTAACTCAATCCCGGGTCAGCAACACCTCACTTGGACGCGAACTCACGCACGATGCGTTCGTTGAACGCCGGCAGGTCGTTGGGGCCGCGACTGGTGGTCACCCCCTGATCGGTGACCACCTCCTCCTCGACCACTTCACCACCGGCGTTACGGATGTCGGTGCGCAAACTGGG
>DXDP01000014.1 GCA_019115445.1 Candidatus Nocardiopsis merdipullorum | reverse complement strand
CCTCATCATGGAGGTCAAGGCGGGGGAGGGGGGCGAAGAGTCCGCGCTGTTCGCCGGTGACCTGGTCCGCATGTACCTGCGCTACGCCGAGCGCAAGGGCTGGAAGACCGAGATCATCGACGCCACCCACTCCGACCTGGGCGGATACAAGGACATCACGATCGCTGTCAAGAACAAGGGCACCCCCGAACCCAACTCCGGTGTGTGGCCGATGCTCAAGTTCGAAGGCGGTGTCCACCGGGTCCAACGAGTCCCGGTCACCGAGTCCCAGGGACGGATCCACACCTCCGCGGCCGGTGTACTCGTGGTGCCCGAGGCCGAGGAGATCGAGGTCGACATCCACGACAACGATCTGCGTATCGACGTGTACCGTTCCTCCGGCCCCGGTGGGCAGAGCGTCAACACCACCGACTCCGCCGTGCGGATCACCCACCTGCCGACCGGGATCGTCGCCGCCTGCCAGAACGAGAAGAGCCAGCTCCAGAACAAGGAGCAGGCCATGCGCATCCTGCGTGCCCGGATCTACGCCGAGGCACAGGCCGACATCGAGGCCGAGGCGGCAGCCGAACGCAAGAGCCAGGTCCGCACCGTGGACCGTTCCGAGCGTGTGCGCACCTATAATTTCCCGGAAAACCGCATCTCCGACCACCGGGTCGGTTACAAGGCCTACAACCTCGACCAGGTCCTCGACGGAGAACTGGACGGGGTCATCAAGGCCTTGGTGGATGCGGACACCACAGAAAGGCTCGAAGCCGCCCAGTCGTCATGAACTTCCTACTCGACGAGGTCGCCCGCGCGACACTGAGGCTCGCGGAGGCGGGCGTGGCATCGCCGCGCACGGACGCCGAGGAGTTGGCCGCGTTCGTGCACGGTGTCCGTCGAGGAGAGCTGCACCGGGTCGCCGACTCCGACTTCGACGCGCGCTACTGGGAGTGTGTCGCCCGGCGTGAGGCCCGAGAACCTTTGCAACACATCACCGGGCGGGCCTACTTCCGTTACCTGGAACTGCAGGTGGGTCCGGGGGTCTTCGTTCCCCGCCCGGAGACCGAGCTCATGGTCGACTGGGCGATCGAGACGCTGCGTGCCATGGACGTGGCCGATCCCCTCGTGGTCGATCTGGGCAGTGGCTCCGGCGCGATAGCGATCTCCATCGCCCAAGAGGTGCCGCGTTCACGTGTGCACACCGTGGAGATCGATCCCACCGCCCTGGCCTGGACCCGGCGCAACATCGATGCCAGTGGCCACTCCGACAGGGTCTTCGCCCATCTGGACGACATGCGCAGGGCACTGCCCGAACTCGACGGTCGGGTGGACCTGCTCATCAGCAACCCCCCTTATGTCCCGACCCGTGAGGTCGAAAACATCGCCCCCGAAGTACGTGACTACGACCCCTCACCCGCCCTGTGGTCGGGTGAGGACGGCCTGGACATGATCCGTGAGCTGGAAGCGGTCGGCCGCAGGCTGGTGCGCCCGGGTGGGGCCATGGCGGTCGAACACCACGACGGCCAGGGCATCGACATTCCTTGGCTCTTCCCGGAGGAGCGGGGGTGGCGTGACGTGCTCAACCGCAAGGACATGACCCGCCGGGACCGTTTTGTGATCATGCGCCGTGCCGACGAGACCTAGCAACACGTACGGTGCTCGGATCCCCCACTGTCGGACCGACCCTCCCGGTCGGTCGACCCGTTCGAGAATGAGGTGAGCAGAAGGTGAGCCGCATCTACGACTGTGCGGACGAGACCGCCCGCAAGGACGGCATCTCCGACGCTGCGTCTGCGGTGCGCCGGGGCGACCTCGTCGTGCTTCCCACGGACACCGTGTACGGCATCGGCGCAGACGCCTTCAGCCCGGCCGCTGTGGCACGGTTGTTGAAGACCAAGGACCGGGGCCGGGACATGCCGCCACCGGTCCTGGTCGGGTCGATGCGGGCCGCCACGGCGCTCATCGACGACCTGGGCAACCACGGCCGGGATCTCATGGAGGAGTTCTGGCCCGGCCCGCTCACCCTGGTGTGCACGGCCACCCCGAGCCTGTCGTGGGACCTGGGTGACACCAAAGGCACGGTGGCGGTACGCATGCCGATGGAGTCGGGGGCCTTGGAGCTGCTCAAGGAGACCGGTCCGATGGCGGTCAGCAGCGCCAACAAGTCGGGGCGGCCCGCGGCCCACCGGGTGGAGGAAGCCGTCGAGCAGTTCGGTGACGAGGTGTCCGTCTATCTCGACGGGGGTGAGAGCGACGCTCCCACGCCCTCCACGATCGTGGACCTGACCTACGCGGTTCCGCGTGTGCTGCGTTCGGGCGCGATCACCATCGAACAACTGCGTGCGGTGTGCGGCACCGTCATCGGAGAGCTCCGTAAACCCCAACGCAAGCCGAAGGCGGAAGACGACAAGAAAGGCGAGACCGCCACGACCGACGAACGGGCCACCGAGCCGGAAACCTCGGGGGAGGGGGACGTCCCCGCAACGGATCCGCAGGCCGAGAGGGCACCCGACGGCGACCGCTCCGACAACTAGAAGGGCCTGGGGAAGCAGTGCGGGAGTACGCGCTCACCTTCGTCATCGCGGCCGCGGTGACCTACCTGCTCGTGCCGTTGGTGCGTCGTTTCGCGCTCGCCATCGGCGCCGCACCGGCGGTGCGCGATCGTGATGTGCACACCGAACCGATCCCGCGCATGGGCGGTATCGCGATCTACGGTGGGTTCGCTGCCGCGCTGTTGATCTCCGCGCAGCTGCCGCACCTGCAGAACGTCTTCGTGGCCGACACCTGGCGCGGGATGCTGTTGGCCGGGGGTCTCATCACGGTCATCGGGGTCATCGACGACCGCTGGGGCATGGACGCGCTGGCCAAGTTGGCGGGGCAGGTCGCGGCGGCGGGCATCCTCGTCTCCCAGGGGGTCCAGTTGCTGTGGCTGCCGTTGCCGGGCACGCAGTTGTCCCTGGGCCCATGGCTCGGCGCGATGATCTCGGTGCTCCTCATCGTGGTGACGATCAACGCGGTCAACTTCGCCGACGGGCTGGACGGCCTGGCGGCAGGCATCGTGGGGATCTCGTCACTGGCCTTCTTCGCCTACTACTACGTCATCGCGGTCGAACAGGGGTTCGTGCGCCAGTCCTACCCGGCGATGATCGCGATCATCCTGGCAGGCGCGTGTGTGGGTTTTCTGTTCCACAACTTCCATCCGGCCAAGATCTTCATGGGCGATACCGGGTCGATGCTGCTGGGGTTGCTCCTGACCTCCATCACGATCACCGTGACCGGCCAGTTCGATGCCAACACCGCTCGGGAGGAGTTCAACTCCGGCCTGGTGGTGTTTCTCCCGATCCTGTTGCCGTTGTTGGTCATCGCTCTGCCCCTGGCCGATCTGGTGCTGGCGGTGCTGCGTCGCACCCTGGCCGGGAAGTCCCCGTTCGCCCCGGACCGAGGCCACTTGCACCACAGGCTCCTGGACATGGGGCACAGCCACGTGCGCGCGGTACTGCTCATGTACCTGTGGGCGGGGATCGTGGCCTTCGCCGCGGTGTCCCTGTCGGTGTTCGACACCCCGACCATCGTCCTGACCGTGACGGCACTGGTGGCCGTGTGTGCGCTCGGTCTCATCGCACTGCCCCGATTGCAGCGTCGCGGCATGCTCCCGTGGAGCCGGGAGGAAAGTACTGGCGGGAGATGAATATTACGATTCGCCAACTGATATCTGAAAGGTGCCGGTGGTCTGTGTGGAAAGCCCTCCGTGGGCACCCTCATGACCTGCGATGTCGTGGCCGGTGTCGGTGTGGCCGAAGCAACACGGGGATCTGTGTCCCTGTCCGCCGGGTTTTTCGGGCTGCATAAAGACTGCGTCAAGGCTGACCCGGATCAGCCACCGAAAACCTTGTGATAGCTTTCACGAGCAGGATCCCATCAGACCGTTCCCGGAGCCTTGTCATGCAAGAACACGACGTCGCGATCTTCCGTGGCGCCGCGCTCCCGAGCGCTGTGTGCGGGGCGGTGGCGGTCGGTGTCTCGGCAGCTCTTGCCGGTGTTCCCGGTGCGCTCGGTGCCCTGCTGGGGGCCGTTGTCGTGCTGGGCTGCTTCGGCCTGGGCCAGGGTGCGGTCATCATGATCTCCCGCCGTGACAAGAACTTGTTCCTCGCAGCGAATCTGCTCGGTTTCGTGGTCAAGATGGCGGTGTTGGGCATCCTGCTGATCACCCTCGACCGAAGCGCCTTCATGACGGACCTGAACAACACGGCCTTCGTCTTCTCGGCACTGGCCTGCGTGCTGGTCTGGCTGGGCGGACAGATGTGGGGGATCTCCAAGGCGAAGATCCTGCACGTGGAGCCCGACAGCGAGTCGGGGAGCGCATGATGGGGCACCCGGTCGAAGCCCGCCGAAATGAGTGTCATACTCTGAACCACAGCAGGCGGGCGACCGTGTTCCACCACCACGCCACATGCTATATTCCGGAGCAACATGAGCAGGGAACCAACCAGGGGCTCGGAGAAGCGCGACCCTCGAGCGCCGCGCGAGTCCGACGGCTGGAAGATGTTCTCCACCCTGCTCGCGGGTGTTCTCGTGTGGAGTGGAATCGGCTGGGCCGTGGACGAACTCGTGGGTTTCGAGGCCCTCTTCCTACCCATCGGGGCAGTGCTCGGTCTGATCGGCGCGGTCTACTTGGTCGTGGCCAAGTCCCGTCAGGTCTGAACTCTCCCGCAGGAGTGAGTACGGCGCGTTCTGTCGTGTCTGCGCACTCCGCCACAACCATCCAAGAGGCTTTCTTGCGTCACGACGAAAGGATTCGCCGTGAGTGCTGACGTGCGCATTCTCGCGGCCGAACCGGGTTGCCATCTCTTTCCCGCGGAAGGAGCGGAGGGCTGCGGGTTCACGGCCCCCAGCACAGGGATGTTCTTCCCGGATCCGTGGATCGAGATCCCCGGTACCGCCGGCATCGACCTTTACCTGGTTCTGTTGCTGATCGCTCTCGGCGCCTCCCTGCTCCTGTGGTCGTGGTTCAGCAAGAAGCTGAGCCTCGTCCCCGGACGCAGGCAGGGCGTGGGCGAGATGTTCATCCTGTTCATCCGGGACCAGATCACCCGCCCCACCATGGGTGACAAGGGCGACAAGTTCATCCCCTTGATGACGGGAATCTTCACGCTCATCGTCTTGATGAACATCACGGGTCTGATCCCGGGAATGCTCCCGACCAACAGTGATCTGTCCTTCCCGGCGATGTTCGCCCTGTTCATCTTCGTGCTCACCCTGGTCATCGGTATGCGCCAACAGGGTGGGTGGGGATACATCAGGAACCAGATCTTCCCCCCGGGGATCCCCAAACCGATCTACCTGTTGGTCACCCCGATCGAATTCCTCTCGGTGTTCATCATCCGTCCGCTCACACATGCCCTGCGTCTGTTCGCGACCATGTTCGCGGGCAGTCTGCTGCTGGGTGTGTTCGCCTACGGCGGCTGGTACATGCTGAGCATCGGAGCCCAGCCCGCGCTCGCGGCCGTCTCCGTGCTGTTCTCCGGAGCCGCACTGATCGGCTACCTCCTCTTCTTCCTGTTCGAGATCCTGATCATGCTCGTCCAGGCGTTCATCTTCACGCTGTTGGCGAGCTTGTACCTCAACGGGTCCATCGAAGCAGCCAAGTAGAACTCCTCCACCCCGGGTCACCCCGACCCGGGAACCGAGGCGTAACGATCCGTCCAACACCCGGCGCACTGACAATCACGATGCACAACGCCGGACGTCGAGTAAAAGGAAAGCACTATGGACATCGCCGCTATCGAAGGCAGCATCAACACCGTCGGCTACGGCATCAGTGTCATCGGCGCCGGTATCGGTGTCGGTATCGTCTTCGGTCTCGGTATGCAGGCCATCGCTCGTCAGCCCGAGGCCCGTGGTCCCCTCCAGACCAACATCTTCCTGGGGTTCGCCCTCATCGAGGCCTTGGCGATTCTGGGCTTTGTCCTCGCGTTCGCCATCGGCGGCTGACCAGCTTCTGCCAATCGTTCTTTATGGCAATTGACGCGAAGGAGGGCTGACCATGTTGGTTGAGTTGGCAGCCGCGAACAACATTCTGCAGATCGACCCGGTCAAGTTTGTCTTCGGTCTGATCGCACTCGTCGTGGTCTACTTGTTTGTGGTCCGCAAGGCAGTGCCCAAGGTCATGCAGGTCCTCGACGAGCGTCATGACGCCATCGAGGGTGGCATCGAGCGCGCACAGAAGGCCGAGGCCGAGGCCGAGGAGATCCGTAAGCAGTACCGCGAGAAGCTCGAGGAGACCCACCGCGAGTACGCACAGGAACTCGAGAAGGCCAAGGAACAGCGCGCGGCGATCATCGCCGAGGCTCGCGAGGAGGCCCAGGTCGAGGCCCGCCGCATCATCGAAGCGGCCAACGCCCAGATCGAGGCCGACCGTCGGCAGGCCTTCATCCAGCTCCGCAACGAGATCGGGTCACTGTCCACCGAGCTCGCCGGCCGTATCGTCGGTGAGAGTCTTCAGGACAGCGCCGCGCAGGAGCGCGTGGTGGACCGCTTCCTCGAGGAGCTGGAGCAGAACGAGAGCACGAAGCAAGCCGAGGTGCGCTGATGCGTGGTATCAGCCGAAGCTCCCTTGTCGAGGTGACCCGGCGCCTGGACGAGAACGTCCTGGCGTCCGCGGATGCCGCACAGTACGCGGTCTCCCACGGCGGTGAAATCTTCGAGGTCGTCGGCCTGCTCAGCAACGAGCACTCGCTCCGCCGCTGGCTGGCCGACCAGGCCAACACCGCCGAGGACAAGACCGCCCTGATGAGCCAGATCCTCGAGGGCAAGGTGTCGCCGTCCACGGTGATCGTGGTCAGCGACGTCGTCTCGCAGCCCTGGTCGAGCGCACGTGATCTGATCGACGCACTGGAACGGATGGCGGTCTACGCCACCGTCGCTTCGGTCGAGGGCACCCGCTTGGACGAACTCGAGGACGACCTGTTCCGTTTCCAGCGGACGGTCGTGGCAGAACCAGAATTGCGTGCCGCACTGACCCAGGTCGACGTGGCCCCCGAGCACCTGCGCACGTTGGTCGAGAATCTGCTGTCCGGCAAGGTCAGTTCCGCGACGCTGGCTCTGGTCGCCGAAGCGGTCGTCCGACCGCGGGGACGTACCCTGGAACAAGCACTCGACAACTTCGGGCAGCTGGTCGCCGAACGCGCTCAGCGCTACATCGCAGTGGTGCGAAGCGCTCATCCGTTGAGCGAGGCACAGCAGGAGCGGCTCAAGACGTTCCTGTCACGCAAGTACGACCGCGCGATCCACCTGAACACCGAGGTCGACCCCACTCTCGTGGGCGGTCTGTCGGTCCGGGTGGGCGACGAGGTCGTGGACGGCACCATCGCCGGGCGCCTCGCAGAGGTCCGGCGTCGTCTGGCCGGCTGACACACGCGAACAACGCAAGGCAAGCACGTACGGCGCCGGTCCGGCGCCATTTGAGAGCAAGGACAACGTAGAGATGGCGGAGCTGACGATCCGGCCGGACGAGATCCGGGACGCGCTACAGCGCTTCGTCCAGTCGTACGAGCCTGACGCCACCCGCGCGGAAGAGGTCGGTACCGTCACCTACTCCGGTGACGGTATTGCCCGCGTCGGTGGCCTTCCCTCGGCGATGGCGAACGAGCTGCTCCAGTTCGAGGACGGCACACTGGGTATGGCCCAAAACCTCGAGATCGGCGAGATCGGTGTCGTGGTGCTGGGTGACTTCACCGGTATCGAGGAGGGCCAGAAGGTGCGCCGCACCGGCCAGGTCCTCTCGGTTCCGGTCGGTGACAACTTCCTGGGCCGTGTGGTGGACCCCCTGGGCGCCCCCATCGACGGCAAGGGTGAGATCGAAAGCACCGAGCGGCGCGACCTGGAACTCCAGGCCGCCACGGTGATGCAGCGTCAGCCGGTCGAGGAACCCCTCCAGACCGGTATCAAGGCGATCGACACCATGACCCCGATCGGTCGCGGGCAGCGTCAGCTGCTCATCGGTGACCGTCAGACCGGTAAGACGGCTGTCGGTGTCGACGCGATCATCAACCAGAAGACCAACTGGGACTCGGGCGACCCCAGCAAACAGGTGCGTTGCATCTACGTCGCCGTCGGCCAGAAGGGCTCGACCATCGCCTCCGTGCGTGGTGCCCTGGAAGAGGCCGGCGCGATGGAGTACACCACCATCGTCGCCTCCCCGGCGTCCGACCCGGCGGGCTTCAAGTACCTGGCCCCCTTCACCGGTTCGGCTCTGGGGCAGCACTGGATGTACCAGGGCAAACACGTCCTGGTGGTCTTCGACGACCTGAGCAAGCAGGCCGAGGCCTACCGTGCGGTGTCGCTGCTGCTGCGTCGTCCGCCGGGGCGCGAGGCCTACCCGGGCGACGTCTTCTACCTGCACTCCCGTCTCCTGGAGCGCTGCGCCAAGCTCTCCGACGAGATGGGTGGCGGCTCCATGACGGCTCTGCCGATCATCGAGACCAAGGCGGGTGACGTCTCGGCCTACATCCCGACCAACGTCATCTCCATCACCGACGGCCAGGTCTTCCTGG
>DXDP01000189.1 GCA_019115445.1 Candidatus Nocardiopsis merdipullorum | reverse complement strand
ACGTGGGCGCCGTGCCCACCTATCGGGGGGAGGGTCACACCTTCCTCTGAAGGTCTTCGAGCAGTCCTGCAACACACGAACGGGGGTCGGTCCGAAGGGACCGACCCCCGTTCGTGTGTGCCGGCTGTGGGACGGCTTCACTTCTTTTTCCGACGCACCACCCATGCGACCACACCGACAGTGACGACCGCGCCGACTCCCACAGCGAGAATGATCGTCTCAGGGGGCAGTTGGCCACGTGTTTGGTAGGTGGTGACCACCTTCTCGTCACCCTTGAGGACGATGCTGCCTTCCTCGGGCTCCACCAAGTGGCTCTCCACACGCACCGCGCCACCACCCAACACCAGGGCTCGGGCCTCGTCCACCAGCCTGCTTCCGTTCCGGCGGGCCCTGTCGATCTGACGCCGCGCGATGTTGGACGGCCGGGCCGCCACGCTCAACTTGTCGAGCGTTTCGGCCAGTCGTCGCTGTTCACGATCGATCTCTCCTTGGACCTGGTCCGGGGTCTGGCGCGGTTCGGTCTCACGTCCCGTCATAGCGGTGCCTTTCTTCAGCTGGCGCGGGTTGCTTGAGAATCCGTGTCCGAGCCGGACCCCCGGCTCTGTTCCTCCGCGCCGTCGAACGGACCCGTGAATCTCAACGCGCTGTCAATTCCGTCGACCACCCGGAAAAAGTCCCGCGTGGACAACCACAGTTTATAGATGATGGCGATCTCGAACACGAGAAGCAAAACGCCCGTGGCAGCGGTGATCCAGCCGATCACGGAGGGCGCGAGAACTGCTGCCGCGATCGGCGCGATCACGAAGATCGCCATCTGGAATTCGATACCACCCACCAGGTGGGTACGCACCCGACGCGCGTTCAATGCCGCCCAGAACCGCTGGTACCAGGGAAAACGGGTGCGAAACTCCTGGTGGAGGTCCACCTTCGGCAGGGTCAGATCGGGTTGCTTGCCTGCGCTGCGACTGTTTCGGGCCTCTCGCTCGTTCTGGTTGCGCAGAATCTGCTCCAGGACCGCGATCCCGTGGCGCAGGACGGCCTGTTCCCCCCCGTCGCTCATCGTGCGGTCGCCCCGACCTGTGGCCTCGCCCGTCCCCTTGTCGTCGCGCTCGGGGTCCAGCATCGACAGGGTGGCACGTGCCCGTTCCAGGGCAGCGGCCAGATGGGAACCCATCTCCCTGCGGACCTTGTACACCTGCAAGGCGTTCAGGTAACGCAACATGTCCAGGAACACCACGGCCAACGCCAGCCACACGAACACCACCGGCGCCGAGCCAGGGGCCTCCTGCACAGCGACCACGTACTGACCACCCATGAGCGCAACGGCACACACCAGTACCCGGAACCGGTCGGACACATAGTCCATCCAAGCTCCGAACAGCGTCTCGCTACCGGTCAGACGGGCCAGCTTGCCGTCCACACAGTCGAGGAGGAAGCACAGGTAGTACAGCACCGCGCCCAAGAGCAGGAACTGCCAGTAGCCGACCGCGAAACACACCGCGGCACCCAGGCCGAGGAAGAGTGCGGCTACCGTCACCTGATTCGGTGTGGCGGAGGTCCGGGTGGCCAACAAACGTACGAATCGGACCGCGAGCGGGTCGACGAAGTAGACGGTCCACCAGGAGTCGCGCTCCTTGAGGGTGCGAGCCCTCACCTCGTCGAGTGTGAATCCAGGCATCGTCGCCAATACTCCTCAAGCGAAGCGAATGTGTTGCGACCCGGTGGCCACGCCGACGAACCGACGCCACTTCCCGAAGGTCCCGGTGCCCTGGCATCCGGGGCCTGAGGTGGGCCGACCGAAAATACGGGTTCGGTCAACGATAGGTGATCTTGTCACTGTTCGACCCCAATGCGAAGGAACTGAACTGCAATCGCAACCGGGGCCGGTACCACACGACGTGCCGGCCGAGGGGCACATCGGCACCCCACCCCCACCCGGGCACCCCTTCGCTCTCGTTAGTGTGTGGATCGTGACGATCGGGGCGGCTGCGCCCCCGACCAGAGGAGACCACCACGTGAGCGAAGCGATTCGTCTGGAGCCCGGCGACCGGGCCCCCGACTTCACCCTGACCGATGCCGACGGCAACGAGGTGAACCTCGGCAAGGTGCTCGCCGACACCGGCAAAAAGGTCGTACTGTACTTCTACCCGGCGGCCATGACCCCTGGGTGCACCACACAGGCCTGCGATTTCCGTGACAACCTGCGTGACTTCGATTCCGCCGGGTTCACCGTCCTCGGCATCTCGCCCGACACCACGGACAAGCTCGTCGAGTTCCGGGACAAGGAAGGTCTGACCTTCACCCTGCTGGGCGACCCGGACAAGGACACCTTGCGTGCCTACGGCGCCTTCGGTGAGAAGAAGAACTACGGACGACTCGTACAAGGCGTCATCCGTTCCACGATCATCGTCGCCACCGACGGCACGGTCGACAAGGCTTTCTACAACGTGAAGGCCACCGGCCACGTCGACCGTGTCAAGCGAGAGCTCGGGCTCTGACCCACCGGCCTTTCGGTACGGGCCGCGCCGGGAGGGCATCTCGGCCCCTCGGCGCGCCCCGTACGGCCCAGAAGCTCCCCAAGCCCGGTACAGTTGTCCTGACGGGGCCGTAGTCCAACTGGCAGGAGACGCCGGCTTTAGGTGCCGTACAGTGCGGGTTCGAATCCCGCCGGCCCCACTCCATTTCTGGGAGGTCTCACCCCCACCCCGGTCCTTCACGAGTGGCTCCGGCCCGCGCATCAGCGGCCCAGGAGAGCCCAGAACACGATCGCCAGCAGGAGGAGCACGCCCAGGGTCACCGCCCCCACCACGGGCAGACGGCTCTTCTCCGCGTGCTTTCCGGAACTGGTCAGACCCAGGGTGTCGGTCGACTCGCGGATGGACGTCATGATCGTGTTCATCGCCTCGGGGCTGTTGCGCAGTCGCTCGTTGATGGACTCGGCCAGCACGTGCGCGCCCGCACGGAAGTGTTCCCTGGCCTGTTCACGTGCCGAGCCCTGAAGATCCTCCTCGCCCTCGCCGCCGCCCTCCCCGGCGGGCCGTGGCTCAGCGGGTTCGGCCTCACCCTCGAGTGCGGTCTGCGGGCTCGTCTCGGGCGCCCACGGGGCCAACGCCGCGATCCGCAGCATCTTGGCTGCGTTGTCCGCGTTGAGACGCTCGGAGGGCTCGACCCTGAGCAGCCCCGCCAGCACCGGAGCCAGTGGGCCTGCGTTGGTGGCTTCCTCCGGCTCGTCCAACTGCTCCTGACGCAAAATCTTGATGTAGCCCTTGCGGTCGTAGGGCGGGTTCCCCTGCACCGCGGTGTAGAGGGTCGCACCCAGCGACCACAGGTCGGACTCGGGACCGATGGGCCCTGCCTTGGCACGCTCCGGTGAGATGTAGGCCGGAGAACCGATGATGCGGCCCGAGGCGCTCAGCGCCGACTCACCGTTCCAGGCCGCCAACCCGAAGTCGGTCAGCACGACCCGCCCCTCGGCGCTGATCATGACGTTCTCGGGCTTGACGTCACGGTGAATGATGCCTTCACCGTGCGCCACCTGGAGAGCATCGATGAGCTGCAGACCGATCTCGGCGACCCTCTGGTAGGGCAGGGGGCCACCCAGGTCGATGAGTTCTTCCAGAGTGGAGGCCTCGACCAGTTCCATGACGATCCACGGACGATCGTCCTCGTCGACCACGTCCAGGACGGTGACGAGGCTGGGGTGGGTCAATCGACCCGCCACCCGCGCTTCCCGAGTGGTGCGCTGCAGCAACGATTCCCGCTCGGAACGGCCCATGTCCGCAGGGATCCGCAGTTCCTTGACAGCGACCTCGCGCTCGATGACCAGATCGACGGCACGCCAAACGGTGCCGACACCGCCCCGGGCGATCTCCGACACCAGTTGGTAACGGCCCTTGAGCAGACGCTGCCCAGGACCGTCGGGGCCGTCGGTCCTTTCGGAATCGACGTCCGTTTCCGGGCGCGCTGCGGCGGGCGGCGTATTCGGCCGCCTCATGTGGGGGTTTTCTAGGGAGGACACGGTTATCCACGGGTCCATTCACCGGCCATGGTGGCCTCCTGCGGAACTTTGCGGTCGCTGTCACCACTTAGGTGCACAGATCACTCGTTATATCAGCATGACGCTGTGCCTGAGCTGGTCGTTGCCATAACACTGGCACATAGGTTCGTTTTCGTTATGTCCGGCACAAAGCCGAGCATTCAGTGACATACATCACTGCGCACTGTCAGGTTTCCCGCTCGGCGAAGGTGAACCACAGGTGAAAGAGCACGTGCGAGCGCACGTGCTCAGGGATTTCCGCACCGGCATGTGCCCCTCAGGACCAGAGGGATTCGGGCTCACGCACCTCGACCGGACCGATCTCGGCGGCGGTCAGTGGGCCACGCAGACGCTCGGCGTCACCCACGACGACCACGATCGCCTCCTCGGGACGGAGATACTCGGTCGCGGCGCTGTTCAGGGACTCTTCCGTGAGCTGTTCGTACCCGGCCCGGTGCTGGTCCACGTAGTCGTCGGGCAGGTCGTGCACGACCATGTCCACGAGCGCGCTCGCCATCGACCGGGCCGTGGAGTAGGACACCGGAAGCCCGACCGTGTTGGACTCACGCACCGCTTCGAGTTCGTCCGAACTCACCCCGGAGTCGCGCAACGTGGCCATTTGCCCCAGGGAAGCGGTGACCGAGTGGGCAGTGGTGTCCGCCTCGACCTGGGTCACCATGAAGAACAGTCCGCTGTCACGACGCAGGTCGAACCGGGAGCCCGCCCCGTAGGTGTAACCGAGCCGCTCACGCAGCTCCATGTTGAGCCGGGAGGTGAACATCCCACCCAACACGTCACTTATCCCTTCGGCTCGCGACAGCTCCACCTGTGATCGCGCGGGGGCACGATGTGCAACGACCAACGCCGACTGCACCGAACCCGGACGGTCCACGACGAGCACGCGAGGCAACTCACCGGGCGGCGGCGCAGGGTCGGTCAGGTCACGCACGGGGGCCGAACCCGCGTCCCCGAACACCGTCCGGCCGAGCTCCTGCAGGTCCACATCGCTCAGGTCACCAACCACCACCAGGGTCCCGGCGACCGCTGCGACGGACTCGGCGTGAAAGGCCGCCACCTTCTCGGGCGTGACATCCGCGAGCCGGACAGGGCCCCCGGCCAGAGGCGTGGCGTAACGGCCGGTGAACAGCTGACCACCCAAACTGCGCATCGCCAAGGTCGAGGCGGAGGCCGCCTCCAACCAGAACCGCTCCAGCAGCTGTTCCCGGCGACGAACGATGTCGTCGGGCTTCAGCGCGGGACGGCGCACCGCGTCGGCGAACAACGGGACCGCCTGAGCGAGCCGATTCGCCGGTACGTCCAGACCGGTGATGAAACCGTCCCAGGTGACACGGGAGGTCCACTCGGCGCCGTGGCGCTCCAACGCCGGAGCCAGGGAGCTGTTCCCCTGGGGACCGTCCTCGAGAACCTCACTGGTCAGCGCATTGACACCCATGGCGTCGAGCGGTTCGACCGCCCCGCCGTAGGGGTGCACCAGCCGGAGGGAGGCCAAATGCTGTCCGGGCACGTCGATGGCGACGACCGTGCCCCCGCCCACGGTGATGCGCTGGGGCTTGGGGAAGGTGTACGAGGCGGGGGCACCGAGGTCCGGTCGGGTCTGCGGCATGCTCTGCGGCTCTTTCTGCAGCGTACGGCTTGGCTGTGCGCACCTGGATCACGGGACTGCCGACGGGGATCGGTGCGGGCACCCCGTCGAAGACGCCTAGGACTGGGAGGCGGCGACCGTGGCCGGTTCGGGGTCGAAGCGGACCACGAGCGAGTTGGCCTCGACCAGCAGGCTCTCAGCGGCCGCCTGTACCTCCTCGGCAGTGATGTCGGCCCACCGCCGAGGCCAGGTGTGGGCGAGTTCGGGGTCTCCGAACAGTTGGGTACAGCTGCTGAGGGCATCGGCGAGCCCGGCGGGGCTGGAGATGGACTGCAGGTGATCGCGTTCCAGGACGGCTCGGGCACGCTCCAGCTCGGTCTCGCTCACCCCTTCGGCCAGGCGGAAGACCTCTTCCCGCATGGCCGATTCCAGTTCCTGCCCGTCGACCCCTTCACGGGCGAGCATGTTCACCAGCAGCAGGCTGTCGGTGTAACGGAACGGCAGCACGTCCGCGGCCGCGCCCCCGTCGTCGGCGGCGATCTGGCGATCCACCACCAAAGAACGGTACAGACGGCTGCCCTGCCCCTGGCCCAGCACGGCCGAGGCCAGGTGCATGACGTCGAAGCCGCGTTCACCGTAGGCGGGCACACGGAAACCGAGGAACACGCCCGGGGCGGGCACGGTCTCGGTGACGTCGTCGCGCACCGGCCCGGCCAACGGTGTGGTCAGGGACGGGTCCGGGATCTCGGGCACGGTGCTGCGAGCCGGGATCGGGCCGAAGTACTTCTCCACCCGTGCCAGGACGTCCTGCGGCTCCAGGTCGGAGACGACCGTGAGTACGCAGTTGTCGGGGCCGTAGTGGAGCTCGTGGAAGGACTTGACGTAGTCCAGGTCGGCGGCGTCCAGGTCGGCCATCGACCCGATGGTGGGGTGATGGTAGGGGTGCCCCTCGGGGTAGGCCAGACGCAGGATCCGCTCCAGGGCCGTGCCGTAGGGCTGGTTGTCGTAACGCTGACGGCGCTCGTTCTTGACCACGTCGCGCTGGTTGTCCAGGACTTCCTGGGTCATGCCCTCACGCAGGGTCGCCAGACGGTCCGCCTCCAGCCACAGGATGAGGTCGAGGGCGTGTGTGGGAACCGTCTCGTAATAGTTCGTGCGATCGGTGGAGGTGGAGGCGTTGATGTCGCCACCCAGACGCTCCACCAGGTCGAAGTGTTCCGCCTTGGTGACGTTGCCGCTGCCCTGGAACATCAGGTGCTCGAACAGGTGGGCGAACCCGGTCCGTCCCGGGACTTCGTGCCTGGACCCGACGTCGTACCACAGGTTCACCGAGGCCACCTGCCCGGTGGAAGCCGGTGCGGTCACCAGACGCAACCCGTTGTCAAGCGTGAACCGACCGACCTGTTCCGCCGCTCCGTTGGTGGTCACCAGTGCTGCACTCCGATCCGCGCCGCCGCTATGTTCGTCTCGTGGGACGACTACGACCCTACGACCTTCCGCGACCGACAGGATACGGGACCGGCAAATCGGTGTGGAAAACTCAATCCCGGTGGTCGGTGGTGTCCATGGACTGGGCGATCTCGTCGTAGACCTGGTCGTACTGCGCGTCGACCGACCACACGTACAAGAGGATGTCACTGATCGGCAGGAACCACATGCGTACCTCGAAGGAGTCGTCGTTGACGCACGAGACGTCCCACACCGAGTGGTTCGACTTGAGTTCGTCGGCGTGCTCCATGAGGCCGGAATAGGTGAGTTCTGCGTCGGAGACCCCGATGTTGCCGGACGAGGCCGTGTTGAGACTGCGACAACTGTCGGTGTCACCGGCCCAGCCGTCGTCGTCGAAGAACGCGTCCCCCTTGGACGGCCAGTCGTCAGGGTGCCGGTCGGCGGCCTCCGGTATCAGTTGGATGGACCCGTAGGCGCAGGCGGACTGTCCGGGCGGGGTCACGCACAGGCTGTCGTCCTCCTCCTGTGCTTCCCATCCATCGGGGATCTCGATGCTCACACCGCTGATCTCCACTGTGTCGAAGCCCTCGGGTTCGGGTGGAGCCACCGGGGGCATCATGCCACCCTCGCCGCGTTCCAGCTCGATCTCCTCGGCCTGGCCACAGGCACCGGCAGTGAGCAGTACCATCGCCGCGGCGGCCCCCACTCCCACACGCGTGCGCCAACGACCCCGCACGATCCTGCCCGTCGTGCCCATCATCCTTGTACCCCTCTCCAGAACACGACCCGACCCTAGCGCCCCTCGGACGTGGGCCGAGACGTTGCACAATGTTCGGTGCGTGCACGCACCCACGACCGAACGGCATTCCCACTGCTTCCGACTAGTCTGTGCCCATGGTGGACCTCGCAAAGATCACAGAACCCTTGTCACTCGATCGTTTCGTGCCCCGCCCCGGGGGACCGCTGGTCCTGGAGGTGGACCTGACCGAGGGGGTCGTCGACGAGGGCCCTCAGAACCCGGTCAATCAGATCCTCAACCGACGCAAGCAGCGCTACCTCGACGTGTTGGAGGGCGTACGCCGGGGCGCGCGCGACCCGAAGGTGGCGGCCCTGCTCGTGCGCGTGGACGCACGCACGCTCGGTTTTGCACAGGTGCAGGAACTACGTGACTCGATCATCGACTTCCGTTCCACCGGCAAACCCGCAGTGGCCTGGGCCGACGCCTTCGGTGAGAACGGGGACGGCAACCTGCCCTACTACCTGGCCTGCGCATTCTCCCAGATCGTCATGTCCCCCTCCGGGGTGCTCGGGCTGACCGGGCTGATGTCACGCCAGACCTTCTTCAAGGGCACCGCCGACAAGCTCGACATCCAATTCGATGTCGGTAAACGCCACGAGTACAAGAACGCGCTGAACAGCTACACCGAGTCCGGCTACACCGACGCGCACCGCGAGGCGGTCGAATCCGTCGTGGACTCCCTGAGCGATCAACTCGTCACCGGCGTCTCCGAGGCTCGTGGCCTTTCCCGGGAGAAGGTCCGTGAGCACATCGCCGAGGCACCGATCCTGGCCCGTGAGGCCCTGGACGAGGGGTTGATCGACCGTCTCGCCTATCGGGACGAAATCTACGCCGACCTGCTCGGCAAGGTTCGAGAGCAGCACGGGAGCGAGCCCAGCTTGCAGTTCGTCACCCGCTACCACCGCAAGAACACACCGCCCCCACGTCCCCGTGTGGGCGGTGGGTCCGGCTACCTCGCGCTGATCTCCGCCCAGGGTGGCATCAACGTGGGCCGGTCCCGGCGCTCACCACTGGGCGGCGGCAACGTCATGGGCTCGGACACGGTGTGTGCCGCCTTCCGCGCAGCCCGACAGGACCCCCAGGTCAAGGGTGTGGTGTTTCGGGTGAACAGCCCCGGTGGCTCGGCCGTGGCCTCCGACCTGATCCGTCGGGAGAGCGAGTTGACCCGGGAGGCCGGCAAGCCCGTCATCACCACCATGGGTGACGTGGCGGGCTCGGGTGGCTACTACGTCGCCCTCGGTTCGGATGCCATCGTCGCCCAGCCCGCCACCATCACCGGTTCGATCGGGGTGATCACCGGCAAGCCGGTCTACGGACAACTGTTGGAGCGCTTCGGCATCTCCACCGACTCCGTCACCCGTGGCGAGCACGCCGGGATGTTCGACGGGTTCGAGCCGTTCAGCGATTCCGAGTGGGAACGTGTCAACGCCCTCCTGGACGACATCTACCAGGACTTCGTCGCCAAGGTCGCACGGTCTCGGGGACGGACCTGGGAGGAGATCCACGAGGTCGCCAAGGGCCGTATCTGGACCGGTGCGGACGCTCGGGAACGTGGCCTGGTCGACGAACTCGGAGGGCTCGAGACCGCCATCCGGCTGGCACGCGATCGTGTGGGGGACGGTCCTCTGCCGGTGCGCGCCTTCCCGCGGCCCAACCCGCTCGACCAGCTGCGGCCGGACGAGTCCAGTGAGGATCTCTCCTCGGCGGGTCCGGAGAATTCCCTCGCCCCGTGGGGGTCACCGATGGGTGTGGCCGCCCACCTGGGTCTGCCCACTGCCGGGCCCCTGATCATGCCCGGGGTGTGGAACATCCGTTGACGATCACGCACGAGCCTCTGGGAGAAGGAAAGTGACCGATCAGTACCTGGACGCGGTGTCCGCGATGGCCACGGGGGTGACGGTCGTGACCGTTGCGGACGGGCGTGACGACATCGGTGCCACCGTGACCGCGTTCGGCTCCGTCTCGGCCGATCCCCCGGTGGTCTCGGTCAGTGTCGGTTCGGACGGCTACATGGCCGAGGTCATCGAGGAGGTCGGCGCCTTCGCCGTCAACGTGCTCAGCGCCTCCCAGAAGGTGCTCGCGGGCAGATTCGCCGCGGAGGGGCGCCCCAGCGCACGCCTGCTGGTGTCGGGGCAGCCGCACCACCGGGGCGAGCACACTCGCGCACTTGTCCTGGACGGGGCCTTGTCCGCCCTGGAGTGCTCGGTCCTGCGGCACGTCGTCATCGGTGACCACACGGTGTTCTTCGCTGAGGTGCTGGGACTGCCCGTGGTCTCGGGCAGCGGCCCCGCCCTGGTACGTCGGGCGGGCCGCTACCACAAGGGACCGTGAACCTCACCGGTCCCCGGCAAGGCCTTCCTGCTCCAGCCAGTCCTCGGCCACGTCGGCGGCGTCCTCGTTGTCGACGACGACCCGCTCGTTGAGTTCGGTGAGCGCCTCCGTCGTCAACGCGGCGGACACGGCGTTCATGGCCTCACGCGCGGTGTCGTCGACCTGGGCGGAATTGATCAGCGGCGTGACGTTTTGTGACCCGAAGAGGTTCTCGGGGTCCTGGAGGACGACGAAATCCTCGACCGCGATCTGCGGTTCGGTGGTGAACAGATTCGCGGCCTGGATACTGTCGTCCTTCAGCGCCGGGGGAAGGAGGGTGGAGTCCAGGGAACGGAATTCGGAGAATTCCACCCCGTAGACCTCCTGGAGACCGAGTACTCCTTGGTGGCGGGTCTCGAACTCAGGGGGCCCACCCAGGGTCATGTCCTCGGCCACGTCGGCCAGGTCGGCCAGGCTCTGCAGGTTGTGTTCCTCTGCGGTCTCCGCTGTCACGGTGATCGAGTCCTTGTTCTCTGCCTCGGAGGAGTCCAGGACCTCCACGCCTTTCGGCAGTGCTTCCTCCAGGGCGGCCTGGGTCTCCTCCGCGTCGCCGCTGGGGGCTTGGTCGTCGAGGTGGATGAGCATGGCCCCGTTGTACTCGGGAAAGACGGAGAGGTTGCCCTCCTCGATCTGCCCGTAGTACACCTCACGGCTGCCGATGTTGAGCTGGTAGGAGACTTCCACCCCTTCGGCTTCCATGGCCCGGCCGTAGAGTTCGGCCAGCAGGCTGCTCTCGGGGAAGTCCGCGGAGCCGACCACCACCGGGCCTCCCGCTTCTTCCGTCTCCCCGTTCTCCTCCTCGAAGGGGTCACTGGCACCGCATGCGCTCACCATCAGCACCGTCAGGGGGATGCCCGCGAGGGCGAGTCTTTTCTGCATGGTTCTACCTTCTTTCTCGGCGCAGCACCGAAGAGGGGTCTGCTGCAAAAATACGATCAGCGCCCCGATGCGGCCTCCGCTCGTAGCCCGGGTGCGACAAGGAGCCTTCGCAGCCAACTGAACAAGAGTGTGGTGACCACTGCCAACAGCACGACGAGGACGGATCCCCCGAGCATCATCGGCAGGTCCTGGCGGGCCTGCCCGTCGACGATGTACCGGCCCAGCCCGCCGACCCCGACGTAGGCGGAGATGGTGGCCGTGGCCACGACCTGGACGGCGGCTGTGCGTACGCCGGTGAGGATCAGTGGCAGCGCCACCGGCAGCTCCAACCGGAACAGGACTTCGTGGCCACGCATGCCCATTCCGATCGCGGCGTCCTTCAGGCGAGGTTCGACCTGGCGTACCCCTTCGTGGGTGTTGACCAGGATCGGGGGGACGGCCAGGATCACGAGCGCGGTGATCACGGGCGCAAGGCCGATCCCGGCGGCCAGGACGACGAGGAACAACACCCCGATCGTCGGTAGGGAACGGCCGATGTTGGCCAGGCTCACGGTGAAGAACCCACCGATTCCGGTGTGTCCGGTCACAAGGCCCACGGGCATCGCGATGCCGACCGAGATGAGCAGTGCCAGCAGCGAGTAGTGCACGTGTTCGACCAGGCGAGTGGGGATACCGCTCGGGCCACTCCACTGGGCGGTGTCCCCGAACCAGGCGAGGAGGTCGGTGAGGACGTCCACGTTCAGCCCCCGCTCTGCGTGCTGTCCGTTGTCCCACGGACACGGCCCGATCGGCGTCCGTCCCGTGTCCAGGGGGTCAGCAGGCGTTGGGTCAGCAGTAGGAGCGCGTCGGTGACCAGGGCCAGGAACACGGTCAGCACGATGCCGATGACGATGGGTGCGTCGTGCTGACGACGGAACCCCTCACTGAGGATCAACTGCCCCAGCCCTCCGATACCGACCAACGACGCGATGCTGACCATGTTGATGGTGGCGACCGAGGCCACCCGCAAACCCGCGATGATCACGGGCACGGCGACCGGGACCTCCACGAACGTCAACCGTCGCAGTGGTCCGAACCCCATGGCCGTGGCGGCCTGGCGTACGTGGTCGGGTACCTGGCGCAGGCCGTCGACCACGTTCGGGAGCAGGATGACCAGGGTGTACAGGGCCAGCGGCACGATCGCGGTCCAGTCACTGAAGCCGGTGTAGGGCAGCATCAGGAAGAACAACGCGATCGCCGGTATCGAGTAGAGCACGTTCACACCGGTCAGGACCGGCGGGTACAGGATTTTCCACCGCACGCACGCCAGCCCGAGCGGTAGAGCCAACAGCGCACCGATCGCGATCGCGGAGTAGGCCAACCGCATGTGTTCGAGCAGGCGGGGCCAGATCCCCCGACCGGGCTCCTGCGGGTAGTGCCAATGCGTCACCGCGTGTTCGACGATGCCGTACAGCCAATCCCACACCGCACCCATCACGACACCGACCAGATCGCGGTACCGAGGTCGTCCTGCGACACCACTCCCAGGACACACCCGTCCTCGTCCACACCGACGGCACGCCCGGCCGGGGAGAGCACCGCCGCGTCGAGTGCGGCGCGCAGCGAGTC
>DXDP01000188.1 GCA_019115445.1 Candidatus Nocardiopsis merdipullorum | reverse complement strand
TGCTCTACGCAGTGCGCAAAATGAGGGGGAGCACATGAGTGTGGGCACCAGACCCCACAGGAGCATGCGGGCAGGACGGAAGGCACCCCGGTGGAATTCCGGTCCCGTCCTGCGCCTCGGGAGCGTCCTTTCCCTGCGTGTACGGCCGCGTACCTTGACGGTGGGTGCTTTGTCGATCACCGTACTGGTGGGTCTGGCCGTGACCACCCTCGTCCTGGGAGACATGGGCATCCCCCTGAACCGGCTGTGGAGTGTGTCGACCGGTGCGGGAAAGGCCACAGAGTCCTTCGTGCTGGAAAGGTTGCGCGGCCCTCGACTCGCCGTGGCGATCGGTACCGGTGCCGCACTCGGCATCGCGGGTGCGCTCTTTCAGTCGGTGACGCGCAATCCTCTTGGCAGCCCCGATGTCATCGGTCTCGGCGCGGGTGCGGGGGCCGGTGCCGCCCTGGTGGCCCTGGTCCTGCCCGGTGTCGTGCCCGTTCCGCTCGGTGCCCTGGCCGGTGCGGGGCTGGCGGTGATTCTGGTCGCAACGGTGACCGGAACCGGACTGCGCCACCCGGGGCGTGTCATCGTCGCAGGGATCGGTGTGGCCGCCATGGCCCAGGCCTTCACCCACCTCGTGGTGTCGGTGATGGCTCGTGACCGGGCCGCTGTCCTGGCGTCCTACGTCAACGGCAGTCTCGGCGCACGTTCCTGGGAACACGCCGCCACCGTCTGGGGGATCCTGTTGCTCATGGTGCCCTTGCTGGCTGTTCTGGCAGGCCGGATCCGGGCGGCCGAGATGGGGGACGCGATCGCCGCGGGCCTGGGAGCCGCACCCGAAACCACCCGGGTCGCTGCGATCGTGGTGTCGGTGGTGCTGACGGCGGCCGCGGTGAGTGTGGCCGGGCCGATCGCGTTCGTGTCCTTGACCGCACCCCAGATCGCCCGCCGCCTCAGCGGTGTTCCCGGGCCGAACCTTGCGCTGTCGGCCTTGGTGGGGTCGGTCCTCCTGGTCGCCGCCGACCTGGCGGTGCAGCACGTGCCCGTGGGTGAAGGGCTTCCCGTCGGAATCTTCACCATGGCCCTGGGCGGTGCCTATTTGGGGTATCTGCTCGTTCGGGAGTGGCGCCGAGGCGCTCTGTGAGACCCGGACCGAAACCTCCTGGTCGCCACCTGACGTAGGTGAGGTCGTCCTCGGTGCCCCGGGGCCGAGGCAGATCCACGGGCATGTCAGGTACCAGCCGGTCGGTATGCTTGTGCGGTCAGTACAGGAACGCCCTGCAGGGCACGAGATGAGGCAGGACATGGCACAGTCGCGGCACGCCGGTGGGCCGGACAACGGGCGCGGATCGGTACCCGAACGACTCCTGGCGGCCGCTACCCGCCTGTTTGCCGAACATGGCTACGAGAGCACCTCGGTGCAGGAGATCGTCGCCGTGGCGGGTGTCACCAAGGGCGCCATGTACCACTACTTCGGGTCCAAGGACGATCTGCTCTACGAGGTCTACGCGCGCGTATTGCGTATGCAGACCGAGCACCTGGTGGAGATCGCCGGACATGATGCCCCGGTGACCGAACGGGTACACACCGCTGCGGCCGACGTCATCGTCACCAGCATCGACAACATGGACGACACCGTCATCTTCTTCCGCTCCATGCACCAGCTGCAGGAGAGCAAACAAAGGACGGTGCGAGCAGAACGGCGCAAGTACCACGAGATCTTCCGTGGCATGATCGAACAGGGCCAGGAAGAAGGGGTGTTTCGCACCGACGTGCCCGCCGACCTGGTCGTGGACTACTACTTCGGTTCGGTGCACCACCTGAGCACCTGGTACCGCAAGGGCGGGCCGCTGACCGGTGCCGACGTGGGCAACCACTTCGCCGACCTACTCATCGCGGGACTGCGCCCGCAGGACTGACCCGCCGTACAAGAAGGGGGCGACCCGGTGGCCGCCCCCTTGCGTACCGCTCTTCTTCTGCGTGGGTCAGCGGTATTTCTTCAGCTCCGCGCGGCCCAGGGAGCGCAGATGCACCTCGTCGGGGCCGTCGGCCAGCCGCAACGCACGCGCACCTGCCATCCAACCCGCCAGAGGCAGGTCCTGGCTGAGCCCTGCCGCCCCGTGCGCCTGGATCGCCTTGTCCAGGATCCACTCGACCGTGCGCGGGGTGGCGATCTTGATCGCCTGGATCTCGGTGTGTGCACCCTTGTTGCCGACGGTGTCCATCAGATAGGCGGCCTTGAGCACCAAAAGACGCACCTGCTCGATGGCCACACGTGCCTCGGCGATCCATTCCCGGACCACACCCTGCTCGGCCAGGGGACGGCCGAAGGCCTCACGGTCCAGGACTCGGCGGCAGGTCATCTCCAGTGCCCGCTCGGCCATGCCGATCAGCCGCATGCAGTGGTGGATACGCCCCGGACCCAAACGGGCCTGGGCGATGGCAAAGCCCTCACCTTCCCCACCGATGAGGTTTTCCACGGGCACACGTACGTCCTCGAACAGTACCTCGGGGTGGCCCCCGTGATCGCTGTCGTCGTAGCCGTACACGCTCATACCGCGTTCGATCGTCACACCCGGGGTGTTCCGCGGCACCAGGATCATGCTCTGCTGCTTGTGCCGGTCGGCCTTCGGGTCGGTCTTGCCCATGACGATGAAGAACGTGCACTCGGGGCTCAGCGCACCGGTGATGAACCACTTACGACCGTTGATGACGTACTCGTCGCCTTCACGAACGATCGAAGTGGTGATGTTGGTGGCGTCGGAGGAGGCCACTTCCGGTTCGGTCATCGCAAACGCCGAACGGATCGATGCATCCAGCAGCGGCTCCAACCACTGTTTCTTCTGCTCGGGGGTGCCGAACATCGTCAGCACCTCCATGTTGCCAGTGTCCGGTGCATCGCAGTTGAGAGCGATCGGGGCCAGCTGGGGGCTGCGTCCGGTGATCTCGGCCAGCGGGGCGTACTGCAGGTTGGGCAGGCCGCCGTGTTCGGGATGCCCGGCCAGGAACAGGTTCCACAGACCGCGTTTGCGCGCCTCGGCCTGCAGTTCACGTACCACGGGAGCGCGGGTCCAGGGGTTCTCGCGTTCTGCGAGCTGTTGCTGAAGCACCGCCTCGGCCGGGTGGACGTGTTCGTCCATGAACGTCAGGAGCCGCTGTCGCAGCTCCTCGGTCTCGGGAGAGTGGGCGAAATCCATCAGTCCTGGTCCTCCTTGAGCATGGTGTGGGCTCGGTCCACCAGCAGCGGGACGATCTGGCCGATGGTGTCGAAACCCGCCCCGACGGTCAGTCCCTGGCTGTACCTGTAGTGAATGCCTTCGGCGATCACGGCGAGCTTGAAGCAGCCGAAGGCCACGTACCAGCCCAGCCGGGACACATCGCGACCGGTCGTGGTCGCATACATCTCCACCAGTTCCGCGGAGTCGGGGAAACCCTCGACGGAGGTGGCGGGGGTGGCGGCATCGTCGATGACCGGCTGCTCCTTGTAGACCAACATCAACCCGAGATCCACGAGCGGGTCACCCAGTGTGGCCATTTCCCAGTCCAGGACGGCGGTGAGGGAGCCGTCCTCGGCGATCAGCACGTTGTCCAGCCGGTAGTCGCCGTGTACGATCGCGGCCTCTCCCGACTCGGGGATCGTGGCACCGAGCTTTTTGTGCAGCTCGTCGATACCGGCGATCTCACGACTGCGGGAGGCGTCCAACTGTTTGCTCCACCGGCGTACCTGACGTTCCAGGAAACCCTCGGGTCGACCGAAGTCGCTCAACCCCACGTCGGCGGGGTCGACCGCGTGCAAATCACCCAACGTGGTGATCAGGGAACGCGCCACCCCGCGGACACCGTCGGGGCCAAGAGCGGAGAACTCCGCGGCGGTCCGGTAAGGGGTACCGGCCACGTGTTCCATGACGAAGAAAGGTGCGCCCAACACCTCGGTGTCCTCGCACAGCAGATAGGTGCGAGGAACCGGTACGGCGGTGTCACGCAGCGCGGTCATCACCTTGTACTCGCGGGACATGTCGTGCGCGGTCGCCAGGACGTGCCCCAAGGGTGGGCGACGCACCACCCAGCTCCCCACACCGTCGGTGACGACGTAGGTCAGGTTGGACTTGCCGCCCGTGATCCGCGTACCGCTGAGTTCGCCCGAGACCAGCCCCGGTACCTCACGCTCCACGTGGGCACGTAGCCGGTCCAGATCCAACCCGGGAAGTTCTTCGGTCATGTTTTCCCCCCGTCTCCGAATACCTTGTTCTGCAAGCGGCGCATACCCGCCAACCAGGTGTCGGTGTCGGTGGCTCTGGCCGTGTAGTGGTCGGCCACGTGCGGGTGCGGAAGGATCAGGAAACGCCCGTCTGCCATACCCGCCATGACCGCATCGGCGACCTCTTCGGGGGTGATCGCCTCCGGGGCCAGGATCGCCTTGCCCGTGTCTCCGCTCTGTTCCAGCAGGTTGGTGCGTACCCCCATCGGACACACGCACTGGACGGTCACGCCCCGGTCGCCGTAGGTGGCCGAAAGCCACTCGCCGAAGGACAGGGCCGCGTGCTTGGTCACGGAGTAGGGTGCGCTGCCGAGCATGGTGAGCAGTCCGGCTGCGGACACGGTCGACACGAAGTGACCACGGCCTCGCTCCAACCAGCCGGGCAGCAGTTCACGGGTCGCGCGTACGTGCGCCATGACGTTGACCTGCCAGGCCAGGTCCCAGTCGGCCTCGGGTGCCTCCGGGCCTCCGCTCGTGCCCACACCGGCGTTGGCGACGTACAGATCGATGCCGTTCAGATGTGCGGCGGCTTCGGCGATGAGTGCGGTGACCCCGTCCTCACTGGCGGCGTCGCCGGGGACGGCCAGCCCACCGATCTCGGTGGCCACGGCCTCGGCGGCCCCCGCGTCCAGGTCGTTGACGACCACCTCGGCCCCTGCTTCGGCCAGTCTGCGGGCCAAAGTGGCACCGATCCCGTTGCCCGCGCCGGTGACCACTGTCCCGGTTCCGGTCAGGTCCATGTCACAGTCCCCCACGGAGGGTCATACCACCGTCGAGCACCAGGGTGTGACCGGTGATCCAGGAGGCGTCGTCGGAGAGCAGGAAGGACACGGCCCCGGAGACGTCCTCGGGTACGCCGAGACGACCCATCGGGTACTCGGCGGCGACCTTTTCCTCACGGCCCTCGTACAGGGCGGAAGCAAAACGGGTCTTGACCACGGCGGGGGCGACCCCGTTGACGCGGACGTCGGGGGCCAGCTCCACCGCAAGTTCCTCGGTGATGTGTTTGATCATGGCCTTGGTGGCGCCGTAGAAACCGATGCCGGGGGCGGGCTTGAGACCTGCGACCGAGGAGATGTTGACGATCGCTCCGCCGTTCTCGGCCATCCGGGCCTCATGGGCTTTTTGCACCCACGAGATCGCCGACAGAGCGTTGACCTCGAAGATTTTGCGAGCGGCGTCCAGCTCCAGGTCGACCATGCGCCCGTAGACCGGGTTGATACCGGTGTTGTTGACAAACAGGTCAAGACCACCGAAGGTCTCGATGGTCTGGGCGATGGCCGCATCCTGATGTTCGGGGTCATCGGCCCGGCCGGGGACGGCGATGGCGTGCTCGGGTCCTCCAAGAGCATCGACCGCCTCCTGAAGCGGCTCGGGGTTGCGCGCGGTGATGCACACACGCGCCCCCTCCTCCACGAGCCGCTGGGCGACGGCCAGGCCGATGCCGCGGCTCGCGCCGGTGACGATGGCGGTCCGTCCGCCGAACCGGGAAGTCATACGATCTCCTTAAACCGACTGGTCGGTATGCCTGTTCGACCCTACTTCCATGAACATGTGCGCCGCAAGGGGACGCAAGGCTCCTGACGGGTCACAATAACGGTGCGGGAAGCCAGAGTCCCGTCCGGAGTGAGGAATGTGGAGTCCCATGAAGACCGAAGTGGTGGACCGACCGGACCGTGAACGTTATGAGATCAAGGCCGACGGGGAGCTCGCAGGGTTTGTCGACTACACCCTTGCCCCCGGCACGATCACCTTCACCCACACCGAGATCGACGGGTCCTTCGAGGGCAAGGGGGTGGGCAGCGCCCTGCTCCGTCAGGCCCTGGACGATGTACGCGAACGTGAGCTCACCGTGTCCCCGGTGTGTCCCTTCGTCAAAACATGGATCGAACGTCACCCGGACTACCTGGACCTGGTCCACCGACCCACCGGTGGGTAGACGTCTTTGCCAAGAGGCAGATCGAAGGTCGACACGCGTCTTCAGGAAGGACGGACATGGGCATCGACTACGGACGTGAGATCTCCTTCGGGGTGTTTCCCTCCCCGTTGGCCGAACCCGAAGCGATGAAGCGGGTCTGGGGGGTGATCGACGCCGCCGAGCGTGGTGGCCTGGACCTGGTGGGGATCCAGGATCACCCCTACCAGCGCCGTCAGCTGGACACCTGGAGCCTGATGGCCGCGGCCTTGGCCCGCACCGAGCAGATCCGGGTCTTTCCGGACGTGGCAAATCTTCCGCTACGGCCCCCGGCGGTCATGGCCAAGGCGGCGGCCAGTTTGGACCTGATCTCCGAAGGCCGTTTCGAACTGGGGTTGGGGGCCGGGGGTTTTTGGGAGGCGATCGAGGCCATGGGCGGACCACGGCGTACCCCTCGTGAGGCCGCCGATGCCCTGTTGGAGGCGATCGAGGTGATCCGGCTGATGTGGTCGGAGCGACGTTCGGTCCGTTTCCAGGGCGAGCACTACCAGCTGTCCGGCGTCAAACCCGGCCCGATGCCCGTACACGACATCGGGATCTGGCTCGGTGTGCTGGGTCCGAGGCTGCTGAAGGCGGTGGGCCGTGTCGCGGACGGCTGGGTACCCTCCTACGCCTTCGCAGGACCCGAGAAACTGCCGGAGATGCACAGACGGATCGACGAGGGGGCCGCCGAGGCCGGACGTGATCCCGCCACGATCCGTCGTGTCTACAACCTGTGGGGCACCATCGGGGACACACAGGGTTCTTCGGACAACCCCTTGGACGGCCCGGTGGACAAGTGGGTGGAGCAGATCACCGAGTTCGCCGTGGAGTACGGGATGGACACGTTCGTCATGGGGCCCGCGGGGGAGTCGGCGCAGCAGGTGGAGATCTTCGCGGCCGAGGTCGTACCTGCGGTGCGCGAAGCAGTCCGCAATGCCCGCGCTTGATCGGACACCCCTTCAACAGGACCGGTAGAAGCATTCCTCGGTCGATCCACGTGGCACAGGAAACTTCCCTTGTCCCCAACGCTCGGAGGAAGGTGGGAAAACCACTGCTTCGGTCCGAGGTGCACGAAAACGTAGTGCATGCCCCGGACCGAGCAACACCTCCACAGTGTGTGGCCCCTTTCGGGTCAGGCCGAGGGGTCCAGGGTCAACTTGCCCATGGTCTTGCGGCCACGCAGGTCCTCGTGCGCACGACGAGCCTCGGACAGTGGATAGGTCGTGCCCACGATCGGCCGGAGGGAGCCGTCGACGACCAGGGAGAACAGCTCACTCATCGATCGACCGATCACGTTGCCCGGCAGCAGGAAGGCGTGTGGCAGCCACATGCCCCCGACGGAGGTGGAAAAACGCATGAGGTTGGGCAGCTGTACGGGGCTGGGCTGCTCGCGTGAGGCCATCCCGTAGAAGGCCAGGCGGCCGAAGGGCGCCAGTGCCTTGACGCTCTCGTCGGTGGTGCTTCCGCCCACCATGTCCAGGACGATGTCCACCCGGCGGCCTTCGTTGGCCTCGATCAGGGCGGCGGTCATGTCCGGGGCGGCGGAGTCCACCGTGACGTCCGCGCCCAACTCACGGGCGAGCTCACGCTTTTCTTCACTGCTGGCCACGGCGATGACCCGCCCGGCACCGAACTTCTTGGCGAGTTGGACGGCGAGTGTACCCACGCCACCCGCGGCGGCGTGCACGACGACGGACTCTCCGGCCTCCATCCGGGCGGTCTTGCGCAGAAGAACCCAGGCGGTGTTGCCCTGGACAAGGAGCGAGAGCGCGGCCTCGTCGGAGACCTCGGCGGGGATGTCGAAGGAGAGGTTGGGGTCGACCACGGCTCGCTCGGCGTACCCGCCCCCGCCGTTGAGCATGCTCAGGAGGCGACGCCCGTCTGCGGTGCGGCCGGCGACCTCGCCACCGGGGACCATCGGCAGGGACGAGGGTGACAGGTAGGTGTTCTCGGCCTGGTGGGTGTCGGCGTAGTTGATCCCGCAGCGAGTCACCTCGAGAAGGAGCTCGTCGGGCCCCGGTTCCGGGTCGGGCAACTCGGTGGGTACCAGGACCTCGGGTCCGCCGAATTCGGTGATCTGGATGGCTCGCATGGGCCCCTCCCGGAAAAGACAGAAAAACCGTACCGACCGGATGGTATGCCATGGCGGGTTCGATGTACGGGAAGAGACCCTCCCCGGCGAGGGGGAGGGCCGTGGACCGGGACGGCCGAAACCGGCTCAGCGTCGGTTGCGGCCTGCCGAACGCCGGGAGGAACCGCCACGGCGGCCGGAGCTGCGCCGAGAAGAGCCACCGCTCGAACGTCGGGCGGAGCCGCTCGACCTTCGGGAGGAACCGAAGCTCTTGCCCAGAGAACCACCACGGGAGGAGCTGCGCCCGCTCGAGCGTCGGGAAGAAGCCCCAGAACTTCGGGAGGCACCGAATTTCTTCCCGGCCGAACGCGCGACCGAGCCAAGACTCTTGCGTGCGGAGCCGCCGCGTGCAGAGCCACCCCCGCCCGAACGGCGTGACGGGCTGCCGGAAGCACGGAAGGAGCTGCCCGGAGTGCGGCGGACCGGCCCACCCGCACTCGAACGGGAAGAGGTTCTGCCACCGCCCGACCGTTGGCGTTCGGAACGGGCTCGCCGCGCGATCTTTCCACTGGCGGCCGCGCTCTCCTGCCGGGAGGCGGGTCCCGAGGCGCGGCGAGACCGGTTCGTACGTGAAGCACCGCCGCGGCGTGGCGGTTGGGTGGTACGTCGTGGGGCCGGTGCGCTGTGTGTGCCGGTGATCGGGGCCCGGGCACGGGTGGAGAAACGGCGGTAGGGCGCTCGGGTGGACGCCACACGTTCCGACAGAGGTACGTGGCGAGTGGTGCGTCGTACCGGTCGGGACCTGGTGAGGGGCACCAGCGGGGGACGCCTGCGGTGGGCGACGATGTAGCCGCGGTGAGGGTGGTGCCAGTGGTGACGAGGCCGGTAACCGTATTCGGGGTAGCGACGGAAATCGGCGTAGTGGGAGTGGTAGAACTCCGGCTCACGCTCGTGGAGCAAGACATCGATGGTGATGGCCGCACCCAGAACCAGGTACCGCAGGTGCCAGGGCAGATCATAGGCGAACTCCAGGGCGTAGCGGTCCTCGGTGGTGAAGAAATTCCCGTCCAGGCCGGGGTGCTCCTTGCTGATACGGGCGACCTCGAACCCGGCGGAGTCGGTGATCGAGAAGTCCCACCCGTTCCAGTCTCCACGGATCTCGGCGACGTGGTGACCGCGTGGATCGTCGATCCGGAAACAGGAGCCCATGAACCGGCGGTCCTGGACGATGGTCCCGTAGGGCTCGCCGTGGGGCCCGGAGATGTGGATGTGGGGGCGACCTCGGTCCCAGGGCTTGTCCAGGTTGAGGAGAGGATGCCCGTGCGGGTCGTAGATGGTGAAACGGTGCGGACGTCGGGGGCCGTGTCCGTGCCAGGGCATCATGTGCTCGTTGACGAAGGCGAGTGTGTGGCCCTGTTCGTCGAGGACTTCGTAGTGCCCTTCGCTTGCGTACAGCTGTCGGGGTTGCTCGACCAGGAGTACAGGGGCTGTGAACAGGGGTGCGTGCATGGGGGCCTTTCTGGGGCTCTCCGGGGTGAGGGAGAAGGACAACATGCTCGTGGGCGGCACGAGCAGTGCTGTATCAGCAAGAATCTACTCGTTGACTTCGACTCGGGTCGAGTGCCGCCGGTTCCCTTCGGGTGTGCCCGTTTGTCGGAGGACGGGTCTTGCGCCACCAGTACCTAACGTTGTTAGGTGGGGGGCACGAACCGATGGGAGGCCGTACGTGGATGCTGAGCACTTGGTGACAACGGCGGGTGGCAAGGTCCGGGGCAAGACCTCGACCCGTTCCCGGGGCGGCAAGGTGAGCGTCTATCGGGGCATCCCTTATGCCGCAGCACCTTTCGGGGAGCACCGCTTCCGGGCCCCCGCCCCCGTCGACCCCTGGGAAGGGGTACGCGAGTGCATCGCCTTCGGCCCACCCGCACCGCAGGGGGGTCAGCTCATCGGTGCCGCTCCCTGGAACGCCAAGACCTCACTGGACTGCCTGCGGCTCAACGTGTGGACAGCGGCGAAGGAGGGTGACCACGCCCCCGTGCTCGTGTGGATCCACGGGGGTGCCTACATCGTCGGCTCGTCCGCAGAGGCCACCTACGACGGCACCCGTCTGGCCGAGACCGGGCTGGTGGTGGTCAGTATCAACCACCGACTCGGGTTCGAAGGCTTCGGGCATGTTCCGGGCCGTCCCGAGAACCGTGGTCTGCTCGACCAGGCGGCGGCACTGCGCTGGGTGCGTGACAACATCGCCGCCTTCGGTGGGGATCCCGGCAACGTCACGGTCGCTGGGGAGTCCGCCGGGGCCGGGGCGGTGGCAGGTTTGCTCGTCTCCCCACAGGCGCGAGGTCTTTTCCGCCGAGCCATCGCACACAGCATCCCGGCGGACATGCTCGGTATCGGGGCCGCGCGTCGAATCTCCGAGCGGCACGCCGAAATACTCGGGGTCCCCCTGGAAGCCGATGCCTTGGCTGCCCAGGCACCGGAGAAGATCCTTGCCGCCACCGACGAGATCCTGTCCCAAACCCCCACCACCGGGGTACGTACCAAGAGCCTGACCTGTTTCGCCCCTGTTGTCGGTGACGAAAGCCTGCCCGAAACCCCCTTGCGTGCTGCTGCACGCGGCGCCACCGCGAAGGTGGACCTGCTCGTGGGCCACAACCTGCACGAGTACCGCCTGTTCACCGAAATGGGGCAGAGCGTGGAGATCGACGACGAGGAGACCCTGCAAACCACGGCCTCCCGCGCAGGGCTGGGTACCGGCGCGCTTGCGACCTATCGTGAGTTGCACCCAGATGCCTCCCTGCAGGACCTCTACACCGCGATCATGGGCGATGCGATGTTCAACGAGTTCACCGTGCGCCTGGCCGAGACACACGCAAAGGGCGGCGGGCGTGCCCACGTCTTCCGCCTGGCCGCCGAGAGTCCCGCCCTGGGTGGGCGACTCGGCGCCTGCCATGCATTCGACCTGCCTTTCTCCTTCGGCAACCTCGACACCGACTTCGCGGCGTTCCTGCTGGACGGGACACCCAGCAACATCCACACCGCGCTGTCGGACCGGATGGTGACCGCCTGGCACGACTTCGCCGCCACGGGGGACCCGGGGTGGCCCGCGGTCACCACAGAAGCCACCCCGGTCAAGGTGTGGAACGAGATCGACGAGCTGCACGCCACCGACCGATCTCCGGTAAGGCGGCTGTGGCGGGAGGTGCCCTTCTCCCCGAGGTAGAGTTGAAAGATTGCTTTCCGTTGTCCCCTGGCGCAGCGTCCGGCATGTGACCACGGGGACAACGGAGGAAGGGGCGTCGTGGTGGACGATGTGCCGGAGTCCCTCCTGGAAGTACGGGACGACGTCGCGCGTTTCCTGATGTCGTACAAGTTTGCGATAGAGACGGTGATGGCGCGGGTGAACGTCCTCAACGAGGAGTTTCGGTACGTGCACGACTACAACCCGATCGAGCACGTCAGTTCCCGGCTCAAGACCCCTTCGAGTATTCTGAAGAAGACCCGGCGTCGAGGCTGTGAGCTGAGCCTGCAGAGCATCCGGAAGAACATCCTGGACATCGCGGGGATCAGGATCACCTGCAGTTTCATCTCCGACGTGCACTCGATCCGGGACATGCTCGTCGGGCACGAAGACATGGTGATCCGAGAGGTCAAGGATTACGTCGACGTTCCCAAGGCGAACGGTTACCGAAGCCTGCACCTGATCGTGGAAGCCCCGGTACACATGTCGGACCGCAGTACGCAGGTTCCTGTGGAGATCCAGATCCGTACGATCGCGATGGACTTCTGGGCGAGTCTGGAACACAAGATTTACTACAAGTACGCGCAGGACGTTCCCCAGAACCTGTTGGACGAGTTGAAAGAGGCTGCCGAGACCGCCAATCGACTCGATGTGACCATGGAGCGTTTGCACGACGAGGTCCGTGAGTTGGGGGAGCGTGTCAGTGAGCAGTCCCTCCCCGGTCCCGCAGAGCTGCGCACACTGAACCTGGCCGAGGAGTTGCTCCGAGCCCTGGCTACACGGCGAGAGTAGGACCCGGCCTTGTGCCGGTGCGGAAGGGCCACCGCCCCGCGGCAGTGGCCCTTGCCTTGTGGTGGTACTACTCCGTCAGGCCCGCGCGGCGCAACGCATCGGCCATGGCCCCCTGTGGGGCTTGCTCCTGCCGACCGGCCTTGCCCTTGCGCCCGTTGCCGGCAGCGCCCTTACGCCCACCACGTTCGTCACGACCGGACCTGCCGCTCCCGCCCCCGGAGGGGGTCTCGTCGTCCAGACGCATGGTCAGTGAGATGCGTTTACGGGAGATGTCGACGTCTTGCACCTTGACCTTGACGATGTCGCCGGGTTTGACGATGTCGTGGGGGTCCTTCACGAACTTGCGGGACATCGCCGAGACATGGACGAGCCCGTCCTGGTGGACACCCACGTCCACGAACGCGCCGAAGGCCGCGACGTTGGTGACCACACCCTCCAGGATCATGTCCTGCTCCAGGTCGCTGAGCTCCTCCACACCCTCCTTGAAGGTGGCGGTGGTGAAGGCCGGACGTGGGTCACGGCCGGGCTTGTCCAGCTCGGAGAGGATGTCGGTGACCGTCGGCAGACCGAAGGTGTCGTCGACGAAGTCCTTCGGACGAAGAGTGGAAAGGACCTTCTTGTTACCGATCAGCGACGGCAGGTCGGTGTCGGTGGCGTCCAGGATACGGCGGACCACGGGGTAGGCCTCGGGGTGAACCGCGGAGGCGTCCAACGGGTCGTCACCGGAGGAGATCCGCAGAAAACCCGCGCACTGCTCGAAGGCCTTGGGCCCCAGACGCGGTACCGAACGCAACTCCTTACGGGTGCGGAAGGGGCCATTGGTGTCACGGTGCGCCACGATGTTG
>DXDP01000187.1 GCA_019115445.1 Candidatus Nocardiopsis merdipullorum | reverse complement strand
GGGTCGCCGAGCAGAACCACGCGGGTGACGCCTTCTGGGTGCAGCTCGGTCGGCGTGGTGACCGCACCGGCCACGATCGCCGCGGAGTTGTGGCCCTTGGCCCGGTCCACCGGGACGAGTACACCCTCCTCGTCGAGGTCGTGTTCGACGAACTTGCCCTCCGCGCCCGCGAGCATGGTGGTCAGCTCGTACGGGTAGGGGTTGCCGCGGCGGGCGGCCCGCAGCACCTTCTGTCGGTAGTCGTCCAGCGGCAGCACGGGTTCCGTGGACGGTTTGTCGATGTGCACGCTCGCGCCGTTGCTCGGGTCGAGGGTGATCCGTACGGACACCTCGGACAGATCACCCGCCGCGGTGCGTTGACGGGCCACGAACTGTACTTCTTCCAGCCCCGCACCGGCGGTGGTCGGAAGGATGCGCTGGACAAGGGCGTTCAGCTCGTCCATGCTCAGTTCGGCCGGCGGCCACACGTACATCAGGATTCGGTTGGTGTCGAACCGTTTGTTCTGCGGGCGTTGCACCTGGATGTTGCGGATCGCATCCAAACAGCCCGCGAGCGCGTCCTCCAGGGCGGGCAGCGCGACCAGGCGGCCCTCGTTGTCACGCAGTGATGTCATGTCGCGAACCTGACTCATCGCGAACAGCCGTTCGTCGGAGGTGTTGCTGCGCGCCACGGCGTTGAAGAGGTAGATCTCCTCGTCCGCGGACGGCAGTCGGGTCAGGTCGAACTCCCGCAGTCGCTGCAGCTGCAACCGCTGGGCGATCTGGGGATGCAGGCCACGGATGAGCCGATCCTCGACGAACCCCGTGCCGTTCGTGTAGAAGGTGAAGTGGTGGTGCATCACCGCGCCACTGGTGCCGGCCACGGTGGTGGTGACACGGCGTACGGAGGCCGGCAACGGGTTCTCCGCCAAGATCTCGCCGAGTCGCACCGCCATGGCGTCGGCGTCCGGTTGACCCTCCCACGTGACGTAGAGATCGGCGGCCACACCGTTTGCGACCGTGTCGGGAGCCTGGTCGGCACACGTGCTGACGGCTTCGATCGCATCGGCCAGGTCGGTGATGTCGACGGCGGTGGTGACCAGGCGGGTCGTGCCCGCACTGCCGGTGTGTTCGGCGACCACCATGGGGCAGCCGGCGACCTGCCGCGCGTTCACCGCGGACAGCCCACGGTTGCCGTAGTAGCGGCGGGTCAACACTTCCAGGAGCGGGGCGTGGTCGCACCCGGGGCGACCGATCCGCTGCCCGACCAACCGGACCAACGGCTCGGAACTGGCCACCATGGTCTGGATTCGTTCATCGCGGTCCGGTGCCTGCGGGTCGTGGTCCAGCCGGCGCAGATGACTGCGGACCGAGGCATAGACCTTGGCGCGGTTGCGGCGCAGCAGCGGTTGGGTGAACCAGCGGAACACCACACCTCGGGACAGGTCCGACACCGTGGGAAAACGTACCTGCGTGGCCTCGATCAGGTGCTCGAGTGTGAGGCCGACGCGTTCCCTGAGTGCCTCTGTCGGTGGTTCCCCGGCCAGCCACTCACGCAAAAGAGTGGAAACGACCGCCACGTAGGTGCTCGTTCGTTGCTGGGCCAGGAAGATCCGAAAGACCGCGTTCTCCAGTTCCGGTGTGCGGTCCAGGTCGGTCACACCGTAGTGGGCAAGGACCGTGGAGAGCTTGGCCCGGAAGTCCTCGGTGACCCCGGCGCGCTCGACGTCCAGGCTCTGGAGATAGCTGTGGAAGTACTCGCGGGGGCTGTGCACCGGGCTGCCCGGCCCGGCCTCGAGCGGTCCGCCGGGTTTGTTGTGGCTCAGTTCGGAAAGGTCGGCGAACACCGTGAGCAGGTCCAGTTCACCTTCCAGGGGAAGGCCACCCAGTTCGGCGCGGGCGGTCAGGTAGTCGACCAGCACCCGTTCGTGGTCGTGCGGGTCGAAACCGAGCAGCAGCTCACGCAGGTCACGCAGACCGTTCGCGGCACGCTCGGCCGCCGATTCGGTGGTGGTTCGGGGGGGCAGGTCGATCTGGACGGTCTCGTCCGTGGTGTTTTCCTCCTCGGCGTTTTCGTCCGCCAGTGGTTCCAGCCGCATCAGCGGTGCACCGGTCTCGATCTGGCTGCCCACCGACACCGGACGTTCACGGACCCGAGCACGAAACGGTGCGCGCAGTACCGTCTCCATCTTCATGCTCTCCAGCACCAGGATCGGCGCGCCCGAATCGACTTCGTCGCCGACCGACAACGGTGTGGCCACCACCAGCGCAGGGGCGGGTGAGCGGACCACGCCACCTTCGTCTCGGCTGATCCGGTGGGTGATGCCGTCCACCTCGACCAGGTGGATCGGTCCGTGTGTGGCCGACACCAGCCGGAACTTTCGGTCGTTGACCACGACCTGCCCGTTGTAGGCGTCGAACCTTTCCACCTCGACGTCCGCCGGGTGCGTGTCGCCGCCTCCGGAGACTTCGACGCGAAACCTCGTGTGTCCGACCCGGGCCACACTCACCCGGTGACCGACACCGCGAAGTTTGAGGTCCAGGGGCCGTCCCCAGTCGTGCTGTACCTGCGGGCTGCCGCCGTGTGCGGTCGCCAGCAGTTTTTGGCGGCTGATTTCTTCCTCGTCCTGGTAGGCCTCGATGGCGGCCACGGCCAGGGCGACCGCGGAGTTGCGGTGGTTGACCAGTCGGCCTTGGGAACGTACGCGGTCGATCCAACCGGTGTCGGCGCTTCCGTCGATCACCTCGGGCTGCTCGAGGAGGTCGATCACAAAGCCCTTGTTGGTGGCTCCGCCCTCGATGATCACCGTGGTCTCGGCCATCGCCCGGCGCAGTCGGGCCAGTGCCTGTTTGCGGTCACGTCCGTAGGCGATGACTTTTGCGATCATCGAGTCGAAGTCGGCCGGGATGGTGTCACCTTCCCGGACACCGGTGTCCACACGCACCCCGGGCCCGGTGGGCAGGTCCAGGTGTGCGATCCGTCCCGGGGCGGGCGCGAAGTCACGGTCGGGGTCCTCGGCGTTGAGCCGGGCCTCGACGGCGTGCCCGCTTTCGGCCGGCGGGGTTCCGTCCAATGTCCCACCGTGGGCCACGTGCAGTTGGAGGCGGACCAGGTCGGTTCCGGTGGTGGCTTCGGTGATGGGGTGCTCGACCTGGAGGCGGGTATTGACCTCCAGGAAGGCGAAGAGTTCTTCACCCGGGTGGTAGAGGAACTCCACGGTGCAGGCTCCGCGGTAGTCGACGGCCACCGCGAGCCGTTCCGCCGAGGCCTTGAGTTCCTCGGCCTGTTCGTGGGTGAGGGTGGGGGAGGCCGATTCCTCGATGATCTTCTGGTTGCGTCGCTGGACCGAGCAGTCTCGTACGCCCAGTGCCCAGGCGGTTCCCCGCCCGTCGGCGATGACCTGGACCTCGACGTGTCGGGCTCCGGTGACCAGGCGTTCCAGGAAGACCACGTCGGAACCGAATGCGCGCAACGCTTCTTGGCTGGTGCGTTCGTAGGCTTCCGTCAGATCCTCGGTGGAGGCGACCATGCGGATACCGCGTCCGCCACCACCGGCGGCCGCTTTGAGCATGAGCGGGTAGCCGATCTCGTCGCCTGCGCGCAGGGCCTCCTCGAGCGTGGAGACTTCCCCTCGACTCCATGGCGCGACCGGCACGCCGACGTCCTCGGCGATCAGCTTGGCGCCGATCTTGTCACCGAGTTTGCGCATCGCCTCTGCGCTCGGTCCGATGAAGGTGACGCCGAGTTTCTCGCACAGTTCGACGAAGGTCGGGTCCTCGGCGACAAAACCCCAGCCGACCCACGCGGCGTCGGCACGGGTCTCCACCAGTGCCTTTTCCAGCGCGACGTGGTCCAGGTAGGGGCGGGCCGAGGCGGGTCCCAGTGCGTAGGTGTCGTCGGCTTCACGGACGAAGGTGGCGTCCTGATCGGCGTCGGTGTAGAGGGCGACCGTTTCGATCCGGGCCCCGGTTTCCGCGGCAAGGTCTCGGACGGCATGGATGAGCCGCATCGCGGCCTCTCCGCGGTTGACGATGGCGATACGACTGAACACCGAGCTGAACTCCCCACGTATTGACGCACAGCAGGCGACGTCCGGATCTCGGAACATCGCCCGCTCAGCCGTATCCACTTTCCTCGATCGGTGGCCGGTTCACCAATGTCTTGCACTGCTCACACTGGTGCCGTTGTTTTGTGGAAGTCCAACAAAACGTTCCCTCGTCCGTCCCGGGGCCCTGGTTCACGTGCCGGGGCATCGTTGGAGGGGCCGGGCGCCGCACCCGCAGATTCTGCGCCCCGGAAGGGGGTGTGCGTGTTCAGAGGTACAGGCCCGTACCTCGTTCCGGGGCCTCCTTGGCGATCGCATGTACGTCCCGCTCCCGCAGGACCACGTAGCGCTCACCGTTCAGCTCGACCTCACCCTGCTCCTCGGGGTC
>DXDP01000186.1 GCA_019115445.1 Candidatus Nocardiopsis merdipullorum | reverse complement strand
CCGGTGACCGTGTGGGAACCACGCACCTACCCCGGCACCCTGGCCCAACTGCGCAAGCTGCGCCACGACCTGACCCGGGACCTGGCCGGGTTCGACTCAGACCTGCTCCACACCGTGCACCTGTGCGCGAGCGAGCTGCTGGCCAACGCCATCAAGTACACCGACTCCGGTCTGCCCGGCGGCCAGGTCCTACGGTTCCTGAGCAGGCCCACCACCCACCGGCTACGCATCGGACTGACCGACGAAGGGGGCTCGGGCACCGCCCCGCGTATCCCCACCGAACGCTCCGAGCAAGCCTGGGAATGGGCCGAAGGACAACGCGGCCTGGTGATCATCGAGCAGCTGTCGATGGCCTGGGGATACCACCGCACCGCCCCCTGGGCGGACCTGGGCACCCACGTATGGGCCGACCTGGCCCTCACCCCGGACCAGGCGCCCCGCCGGCCACGCCCGTACGTCTTCGCCGACTGAACCACCACCGGGCCCGGCACCACCTTGAGAACAGACACACCGGGCCCGGCGACCCACAGCCGGTCACACACTCCGGCGGAGCGGTTCTCCCATCGACGTCGCGCTCGCGCCCACGCGCTCAACTCTGCTGGGCCTGCTCACCATCGCGAGAGGGGCGCAGCAGCAGGTACAGCACCCCCGTGGCCACGAACGTGGTCACCACCATCGGAAGGAAAGCCCACTGGAAGGAGGTCGGCCCCTCCGGCAAGATCTGCAGGATCGCCCCGGCCCCGACGGTGCACAACACGGCGGTGGAAAAACCGCTCATGTTCACCAGGCCGGAGGCGACCCCGGTCCGGCTGGTGGGCAGCCCGTCACGTGCGTAGTCGAAGGAAATCGTGGGTGCGAGGGTCTGTCCGACCGCACTGGCCGTCATGACGGTGAGCCCCAACCAGACCGGGGCGCCATCGGGCCACAGCACAAGAGCCAGCCAACCGACGCTGAGTGAGGTGGAAAGGCCGAGGGCGAACTTCTTACGCACATTCGGCCACCGGCCGACGGCCATCCCCACGAACGGGGCGATCCACAGGGCCACACAGGCCAACCCGGTGAGGGTGAGCGCCGCGGTGCCCTCGGAAAGGCCCAGACCCTGGACCAGGAACGGGTACCCCCACAGGACCATCAACATCGTGAACGGTGCCATCACCGCCGCGTGGTGGGCCATGCCGATGCGGGGGCCTCGGGCGCGCAGGGCCTCCTTGAGGGCGGCCCACACAGGGATGGGGTCGGCCACGGTGGAACGTCCCGCCGCCCCGGCCGGGCGGTCCCGCACGATCAGCAGCATCAGCAAGGCCACGAGTGCGGTGACGACACTGGTGGCAAGGAATGCGGCCGTCCACCCCACGCCTTCCAGGGCCCAGGCCAAAGGTGCGGCCCCGGCCACCTGGCCGAGCCCACCGGCCACACCGGTGAGCCCGCTGACCAGCCCGTACCGGGCTCGGGGGAACCACAGGGCAGCCAATCGGATGACGTTGAGGAAGATGAGGGAGTCACCCAGTCCGATGAGGAAGCGGCCCGCCACCGCGACCTCGATGCCGTGGGCGAGTGCGAACATGCCCGAGCCGATCATCATCGCCGCCATGCCCATGACCAGGGTGCGGCGTGGGCCGAGTCGGTCGGCGAGCAGCCCGGCGGGCACCTGGAAGAGCACATAGATGAGCAGCTGCAACATCGGAAGCAGCGACAGCAGGGCCGGGCCGACGTCGAAACGTGCCTGGGCCTCCAGTGCTGCGACGCCAAGGCCGTTGCGGTGCAGCATGGCGAGGAAGTAGCTGCCCACGGCGACGGCCCAGACGAGCCAGGCGCGGGCACCGCCCGCGGGTTCGGTGTGTGCTGCGTCCGCGTGTCCTGCACGCGAAGCAGTCCTGTCATCGGATGTCTGGGTTTGTGCCACGACGCGACTTCTCTCCTTGTTTCGACCGTTTTTCAGTGTCCTCCACCCGAGCGACCGAGTGGTGCCAGGGGGTGAGCGAAGTTGCACGACACACAGGTGGGTCACGCAGCCGGAGGGGTCTCCACCGGAGGCAGGGGACGGAAAGACACCACCAAGAAAGCCCCCTGCCTGCACAAGATCACGCTGAGCGACCAAAAGAGGGCGAATCGTGCCCAATCCGGGTGAGGTCGGCGACAGTAAGAACGAAATAAAGACCCCTCGGGCGGCGCTCATACTTCGAACAGGTGCCCCAAAAAGCCGCCTTCATCTGCTCGAACAAAGATTGGTACGCCCGAAATCGGGCCACCCCATGTGACATTGGTCATGCAAAGAAGCCTCGACTTCGGAGGGTGAGTTACTGCTAGCATCCGGAGCGCAAAGAATAACTACGAGGTAACGACACCGTTCGGACCTCACCAACTTTGTGGAGGCCCCACCCACGGCCGCAACACACGGACGCGGGGCCTCGAGCCGCGGCGACGTGGCCGCCACACCCCGGAAGTCCCGCAAGGACCCCGGCCCACACGGTCAGTACCGCGGTAACCGAGAGACACTGGAGACGATCTTGAGTCACTGGCGCCTGAACAATCCCCGGTCCTCCCGGGCGAAAACGGCTCTCGCCAGGCGAGTCAAGCACAAGCCCCGCCACGCCTTCTGCGCCGAACGAGCCATCACCGCGCTCCTGGGAGAACTCACCTCCCGCTCACCTGGCCAGCTCTACTGGTCGGGGACCTCCGAGATGGCCGTCATGTCCGTCCAGCGCGACGTCAACGTCTGGTGCCGAAACGGCCACTTCTTCTGGAACGACCTGTTCCACGGCGGACACACCGTCTCCCACCCCGCGAACGACCCCGCCGGGGCGGCCGCGCTCCTCAACCCGTTCACGCACACACCGGAAGCCTCGTACCACCCTCGTTCCCGTTCCATGGTCGCGGCTTGACCACAGCCTCCACCTGCGTGTAGCAGTGGCAGCGCGAGCCGGAGCACCGAGAAGGGGTACCGCCGTGACCATCTATGTTGCACGCGAGAACCGTTACGAGAGCACGGAATACCGACGTAGCGGCCACAGCGGGCTACACCTGCCACGCCTGTCACTGGGTCTGTGGCAGAACTTCGGCCACGACCGGGACCTGGAAGGGCAGCGCCGCATCCTGCGCCGTGCCTTCGACCTCGGGGTCTTCCACTTCGACCTGGCCAACAACTACGGCCCACCCCCGGGAAGCGCCGAGGAGAACCTCGGCCGACTCCTCGCCGAGGACTTCCGCCCCTACCGTGACGAGCTGGTCATCACGACCAAGGCCGGGTGGGTCATGGGACCGGGACCACACCAGCAGGGTGGATCCCGCAAGTACCTGTTGTCGTCGTTGGACAACTCCCTGCGCCGACTGGGCCTGGACCACGTCGACATCTTCTACAGCCACCGGCCGGACCCGAACACCCCGCTGGAGGAGACCATGACGGCCCTCCACCACGCGGTGACCTCAGGACGTGCCCTGTACGCGGGCATCTCCTCCTACGGGCCCACGGCCACCCGCGAAGCCGCCCGCATCATGCGTGAACTGGGCACGCCCCTGGTCGTGCACCAGCCCTCCTACTCGATGCTGAACCGCTGGGTGGAGGACGGGCTGCTGCGGACCGCCGCCGACGAAGGTATGGGGGTGGTCGCCTTCTCCCCGCTGGCACAAGGCCTGCTGACCTCCCGCTACCTGGGTGGTGACGTCCCCCCGGACTCCCGGGCGGGTGTGGGAAGGCCCAGCTGGCGGCAGAACATGCTCTCGGAGGAGATCCTCGAACGGGTCCGTGCCCTCAACGACCTCGCCGTCCAGCGGGGACAGACACTCGCCCAGATGGCGATCTCCTGGGTGCTTCGCGACCAAGGACCACACACGGTCACCACCGCACTCGTGGGGGCCTCCTCCGCCGAACAACTCGAACAGAACCTGGCGGCCCTCGACGCCCCCGACTTCAGCGACGAGGAACGCCGACACATCGACACCTGGGCGGTGGACTCCGACATCAACATCTGGGCCGGCGCCACCGCCTCACGCCCGGACTGAGTCCGACCCACGGCGTCGATGCTGCCGTGGAACCAACTTTCGGCACCCAAGGGACCGGAAAAACTCTCGATCGTGCCCTGACGGCGATCTTCAGGGGTTACCGTTGCCGAACACCCACCACCGTCCCGGCCCGTGGTCGGCCCGGGCCCTGAGTCCTCAACATCCCCTCGGCCCCCCGCAGAGGACCCATGCGATCGCTCCACCCCGACGACCCGGAGCACCTCGGAGGTTTCCGGCTCGTTGCACGCCTTGGCTCCAACACCGCCGGTACCGTCCACCTCGGTGTGGACGGTGACGGACACCCGGCCGCGGTCACGGCGGTACGTCCGGAATGTGTGACCGACCCGGGGTTCACAGCGCGGCTCGCCCACGAGACGGAAACCGCTCCGCGGGTACAGAGCCGGTTCGTGCCACAGCCGCTCGGGTACGACCTCGACACCTTCGCACCGTGGTCCGCGGTGGAGTACGTCGTGGGCCCTTCCTTGCGTGACCTGGTGGCAAGTGTTGGCCCACTTCCCGCGGCACCTTTGGTGTTCATCGCACGTGGGTTGGCCGAAGTCCTGGCACACATGCACCAGGAAGGCATCACGCACGCAAGTGTGCGTCCGGAGCACGTGCTGGTGGACAGCACCGGCCCCCACCTGCTGGGTCTGGGTACGGCCCGTTCGGCCGCCCTCGGCGAAAAACCCGACCCCGCAGGCGATGTGTACGACCTGGGTCGGGTGTTGGCCATGGCCGCCGATGCCGAGCAGGAGGACCTGTCCGCGGTCCCCATGCGTGTGCGTCCCCTGATCAGCGCCTGTCTTTCGGAGGTTCCCGCAGACCGCCCCCAGGCCTCCGATGTCCTTGTGGCTCTGGGTGGCCCACTACCGGATCTGCGCCCCGAGGAGCCGTGGCTTCCCCCTCACGTACTCGCCGCCGTGACCGACTCCGAACAAAAGTTCCACGAGGTGATCGGCCCCCTCACCGGTACTGTTCCCCCCTTGGCGGGTCCGGTGGAGCGGCCCGTCCCCTCAACACGTGCCGACACACATCCGGACAAGGGCCACTCCTTGTTGGTGCGGGTCGCCTCCCTCGGTTCGGTCACCGTCCTCCTTGCGGGTCTGGGCATGTACGTGGTGACCGAACGCCCCTGGGAGCAGGTCGGTCCGATCCAGGAGGATGTTCGGGAATGCTCCGGGGAGATCTCCGAGGAGCTCGCCCCGGAGGAACCCCCGAAAACCCGTTTTTCCGCCGACGAACCTTTGGAGTTGGCTTTTTCTCCCGACGGGAGCGTGCTGGCGGTCTCTCAGGGTGAGGGGATCACACTGTGGGACTGGCAAGATGCGGAGCCCCTTGCGGAGATCGTCGACAACACGGCCATGGCTTCCCCCACGCCGGGTTCGTTCTCCCCGGACGGTTGCCTTCTGGCGCGCGGGACCACCGAGGGTGCGGTCGTGGTCGAACTCGACACCGGAAGCACGTTCCCGGTGGGGCCGGAGCAGGCGGTGCGTGATGTGGCCTTCAGCCCGGACGGTTCTCAGCTGGCCATCGCCCCACAAAGTGATCCCGGCAAACGTCACCTGCACCTGTGGGACACCGATGATTGGCAACTGCGGACTCGTTTTCCTGGTTCTGCGCCCCTGGAAGAGCTCCGGTTCTCCCTCGACGGCAGTGTGGTCGCCGGTGGGGAGGTCGAAGGTGGGGTCGCGGTGTGGAATTTGGCCCCTGTCGGGCCTGCGGGGCTGATCCAGGATCGTTCCGGTGCCGAGGCGGGTGCTTTCGACGTCGTCCCGGACGGTTCGGGGGTCCTTGTCATCCGCTCGGACCGGGTTTTGTTGTTCCACCCCGGCACCGAGGAGGTCGTTCGTGAGTTCGTTCCCCACACCGAGGCGGGTGTGCTGGTGGATGTGGGCCACAGCGCGGCGAGTGGGCGTGTCTTTGCGACCCGGATCGACCCGAACACCACCGAGGGCGACCTGGTGATGTGGGAGTTCACCACGGGGAAAGAGGTGCGTCCGGGTGAGGACATGCCGCGCCTGTTTCCCATCGCGCTGTCCCCGGACGGTTCCCGGTTGGCCGGGTTGCAGGCACGAACCGGTCGGATCGCCGTCTACGACACCGAATTGGTGCCTTTGAGCGTGCTCGGTGATTGAACCATCGGGCCAGGCACTCGGTCCCTGTGGAGCGGGTTCACACACAAGGGCACTCATGGCTGTTTGTGGTCAAAGGCTTGTGCTCGACAAGGGTGGACGGACTACATTGTCCAAGTCCCTTCCCCCGGACCGATCACCGGTTCTGCCTCTGTCCTGAGCAGTGAGGATTTTGCTTCGCCATGCAACCTCTCACCGCCAATGACCCCCACAGCATCGGCCCGCACCGTTTGTTGGCCCGTCTCGGCGCGGGCGGTATGGGCCGGGTCTACCTTGCGCGCACACCCGGCGATCACTTGTGCGCGTTGAAGGTGGTCAAGGAGGAGTTGGCCCACGACTCCCAGTTCCGGGCACGTTTTGCCCGGGAGATCCGTACTGCTCAGAGCGTGCGTGGGCCCTTCACCCCTTCCGTGGTCGATGCCGACCCGGACACGGAAGTTCCGTGGATGGCCACCGAGTACATCCCCGGGCCCACCCTCAAGAAGGCGGTGTTCCGGGCCGGTGTCTTCCCGGAACCGTCCCTGCGAGTACTTGCTCTGGGTCTGGCCCGTGCCCTGGAGACGATCCACGCCGCCGGGCTCATGCACCGTGATCTGAAACCCGGCAACATCCTGCTTTCTCCGCGAGGCCCCCAGGTCATCGATTTCGGGATCGCCCGCGCGGTGGAAGGTACCGTCCTGACCCGCACCGGGCAGACCTTCGGTACCCCCTCCTACTCCTCACCCGAGCAGATCGTCGGGCACGACATCACCTTGAGCAGCGACCTGTTCTCCCTGGCGGGCGCGGTCATCTTCGCCGCGAGCGGGGAGCCCCCGTTCGGGCCGGGCCCTGCGGTTGTGAGCATTCAGCGGATCATGTCGGAGCAGCCGAACCTGGGCGCGGTCCCCGAAGGTCCTTTGCGGGATCTGATGGCCCGCTGCTGTGCCAAGGATCCGGGGCACCGGCCGGACGCCACCGCGCTCCACCGGGCGTTGTCGGCCCTGCCGTTGCCTTCGGCCGAGCACGGGTGGTTGCCTTCCCCGGTCACTCAGCAGATCGACCTCAGGGCCGGTGAGGCCGACAGGGTGGAGCAGGCCGAGCGCACCACTGTTCCCTTGGCCCAGGGGCACGACTCTGCGGCTCGGGTGCCCGGGCCCGAGGAGCTCACCGCTCGGAGCGGCCCCGGTGGTGAAGAACGCTCCGCGCGTGGACGCGGCAGGCTTCCTCTCCTGGTCGGTGCGGCCGCAGCCGCCCTTGTTCTGGCCGGTGGGGGTGCACTGGCCTGGTATGCCTTACCGTTCGGTGCCGAGGAGGATCCCGAAGCGGCGGCTTCCCCTTCCGGTGAGGGGCCCGACGAGGGATCGGGTGAGGGTGCGGGGGAGGAAACGGACGGGCTCGGCATCGACCTGAGCGAGGAGATCCTCCTGGGCCTGGACTTCGCCGGTGAGGGCGAGGAACTGTACCTCTACGGAAGTTTGACCCTGTCGGCGTGGGACCTGGAGGAAGGTGGGCCCACCCATCTCTTCGAACCCGTCCCGGGATACGCCGACATCGGCGACGACGGCACCGTCGCGGGAACGTACACAGGACACATCCAGGTGTGGGACGGACCCACCGGGGAGGAAACGGTCCGTCTGGGCCAGGACTCCGACGTCGGGTACTACGCCCTGCCCTCCGTCAGTCCGGACGGCACCACGGTCACCGTGGTCGCGGCCTCCACCGTCGAGGGTTCCGACCAGGAGGAGTACAGCCTGCAGTTCTGGGACCTGGCCTCGGAGTCGCTCAGGACCGAAACCCCCTTGGAGTCCTCGTTCTTCCACACAGATCACACCCCCGACGGGTCCTTGCTCGTGACCACCCGGTGGGACATCGATGAAAGCTTCGACCGGCCCGTCGGTGTGTGGGACACCCGGACCGGCGAACTGATCCACGAGTTGGAAGCCCCCGACCAGGGCGCACCCAAGTTCGCGGTGTCACCCGACAGCGCAACGGTGGTGGTGGCCGCAGGCAGCAAAGCCACCCTCCACGACCTGGCCACCGGAGAAACACTCACCGAACTCTCGCTGAGCGAGGGTTCCGGTGGCGTGGACGATGTCGCCTACTCCGCGGACGGCACCCTTGTCTACGCGGCAGGCCTGGGCGGCGGCACCTACCGGGGCAGCGTGTGGGACGTCGAAACCGGTGAACTGGTCCGGGACAACGATGTGATGCTC
>DXDP01000185.1 GCA_019115445.1 Candidatus Nocardiopsis merdipullorum | reverse complement strand
GGCATGTCGATGACCGGGCCCACAACCGGCTCCTACGCGGCCTGCGGTGCATCGGCGAGCGTGCGATGGCGGTACTCACCGGCCGGTGGAGAGTGCTGCGCCACACCACGATGAGCCCGTCCAAGATCGGGATGATCGTGCAAGCCGCGTTGGCGCTGACCAATATCGAGAAACAAACTCGCTGAGATCACCTCACCACAAGGATCATGGACAAGTCTTCCCGCATCCCGATATTTCTCGGGCATGAATAACCAGGGAAACCTTGACTCTTATTCATTTCGAGATTTAAGGTAAATCACTGCCGCGCTCGACGGAAAGAGGAATTCGTGGCCATGAAAAAGATCGCCGGCGACTGCAACCGCGATGACTGCCCGGCCATCTACACCTCGGGAGGCGAAGTTGTCGTCCAGGGCATGCTCCTGACCGCCACCGAGGGTATGAGCTTCTCCGAAGGAGAGGTCGCCGTAACCATCCCCCGCCACTTGATCGAGGAGGCCGCACGTGTTCTTGGAGGGTGAGGACTGGAGCCGGTTCGTCCACTCTTTCCAGCACGAGCGGTTCCGGCTCGAAACCCAGCCCGGCTACACCGTTCCCGAGGAAGAGGAGGAGCTACGCCGGTGGCGGGCCGGTGAGAAGCGCCCTACCGCGGAACTGTACACCGACCCCTATCTGGTGAAGGTCCGAGACCACGCTCACGCGGGACGCAGGATGCAACGGGTGCACACCGTCACCAGCCCCCTGAACGAACACCTGCGGTTCCAGTGCGAGTGGGGATATGCCTTCAGCGTCCAAGCCGGTGAAGAGGTACACCTGCTCGACTTCGCCACAACCCCCGACCCGGGCCTGCCCGCACAAGACTTTTGGCTGCTCGACGATGAACACGTCGTCCTGATGCACTACGCTGCCGACGGCACCCAGTTGGGCAGGGAACTGCTGGAGAACACCGACCCCGCCCCTTACGTGCGGTACAAGAACCTGGCGTTGAAACACGCCATGCCTCTCACCGAGTACTACAAGGTCGGCTGATTGACCCTTGAGCCCGCCCACACCGGCCGGCAGCGCGACGATCTCGCCGAAGCACTCCGAAGGCTACGTCGTGCCGCCGGCCTGACCGGTGCCCGTCTTGCTGCGCACGCCGGCATGAGTCAGGCCAAGATCAGCAAGATCGAGAACGGGCGCATCCGGCCCTCGGTCACCGACGTCGAGCGCATCCTCACCGCGCTCGGTTTCTCACTGCAGAGCGCCGACGGTACCCGTCTTTTGGATCTGGCCCGAGCAGCCAACTCCGACTACCAAGGGTTTCGTACAGCGCTCCAACGCGGGCTCGGTGAGACCCAACGCGATCTGGCTGCGATCGAATCCCGGGCAGAACGGATCTGTTTCTTCCTGCCCTGCATGATCACCGGTCTGCTCCAAACCCCTGAATACGCACGCCAGACCCTGTCGCACCCGCTCGTGAGCCGCGGGGCCGAGTGGGAAAGCGCCCTGGCTCGCCGCCTCGAACGGCAACAAGCCCTCCACGAACAAGCACCCAGGTTCGAGTTTGTCCTGACCGAGGCTGCGCTGCGTTTTCCGCTGTGCATCCCTTCGGTGATGGCATCGCAGATGGACCGCATCCGTTCGTTGACCCACCTGGACACGGTGGACATCCGGGTGGTTCCCGCCCATCCCCCGGTTCAGGTTCCGAGCGGTCCCCTGAACGGTTTCACCCTCTACGACGATCGCCTGGTCACCATCGAGGTCCACACCGGCAAGCTCGCGCTTCGTGATCCCAAGGACATCGCTTACAGCCGCGAGATCTTCGATTTCTTCCAGGAACACGCACTCGACCCCCACCACACTCGGACATTCCTCGAAGAACTCGCCCAGGAGTTCCGCCGACACGCGTAAACGGACATTCCGTAGCGTGAATTTATTCTCGGGCGAGAAACCTCTTCAAGGTCGCTCCCGGTGTTCCTATTCTTTCCCGTGCCCCACTTTCCTTTCGACCATGGAGGCACGAATGCAGCCTGCACCCCGGACCGAGCAACCGCAGGTGAGCTCCGCCACGCCTTTCACCTTGGACATCCGTCTGATCGAGCAGAGCGACACCGCGTCCCTGATCAACCTCACCGACGACGGCTGCGGAAGCTCATGCCCTTCCGCCTGTACCACCAGCACGTCGGACTGAGTACGAGGACCACGATCAATCGGGAGGACACATGAGCGAGCACGGCGCCACCGAGTGGCGGGTCACCGGCCGTCCGATGGTGCGTATCGGCCTTCTGCGTCTTCCGGCGATCGACGACCCCGACCTGTCGAGCTCGAACGTCCCGACATGGGTGGAATGGCTCGGACGGGTGTGGCATTCGCCCGGGTTCGCCGAGGCCATCAGCCACGCCTCCACCGACCTGGACCGATCCGTCACCATGCTCTTGGCGGCCGACCCCGACAGGGTCGACGTCAAAAAGGCCCGCAAGACCGTCCGGGCCGTGCTGGGCTACGTCGTGCGTTCCCGAGAACGCACGACCCCCTTCGGGTTGATCGCCGGCGTCGCCTCCGGGAATTTCGCTGCCCCCTGCCGTGCCCAGTTCGGCGAGGACCACCGGTACTTCGTACAACCGGGTGGGGCGTGGGTGCGTGAGATCGTCGATCAGATGATCGCGTGGCCCGAGGTGCGCTCCAGCACTGGTGTCGTGGCCGCGCACTCCGTGGTGCTCCAGGGCAACGAGGTGGTCGTACCGCAGCATGGGCGGCCGGACCATGCTCGCTCGGGCGAGGCACACATCAAGGCCACCCCGGAGGTGCTGCACGTACTCGAGCGGGCTCACCACCCTGTCCGATGGGATGCACTGGTCGAGTCCGTGTGCTCGCTCCATCCCGACGCCCCCGTGCAGGAAGCCGAGGACATGGTCCTTCAGATGGTGCGGGCCGGTGCGTTGATGACGGATCTGAGCCCGCCCCAGAGCAAGACGGCCCCTACGTCACCTGGCGCGGAGGACCTGTGCGGCCGCCTGTACTGCCCGGATCGGGCAGGCAGCCGACTTGTTGGCTGCGTGCAATGGTGCGGGCGCCCCGCGAGAGCGGATGTATGAAGTCAGCAAAGAGCTGGTCTCGATCACTGGTGCGCAGTCGATCGGGGTGGACGCCCTCGCAGATGCCCAGGTCGATCTTCCCTCGTCGGTTGCAAGGGCAGCCGAACACGCCGCGCACCTGTTGACCGCCCTGTCCGCACACCTGGGCGGGCTTCCTGCCTGGGAGGGGTACCGAGAACGCTTCGTCGACCGCTACCACGACTCCCTCGTGCCGGTCAGGGAACTACTTCATCCCGACCACGGTTTGGGGTTTCCCCCCGGTTACGGTGTGTCCGCTCGAAACACCATTACCGAGCGGGACCGACACCTCCTCACCCTGGCGCAAGATGCCGCTCTGCGTGGGGCTCAAGAAGTCGTCCTCGACGATCAGCTCCTCCAAGACCTGATATCCGGTACCCGATCGGCCCCTCCCGACCACACCGAGCTTCACCTGCGTGTGTACTCGCCCTCGCCGGCGGTGTTGGACAGCGGCCGGTTCGGTCTGGCGGTGCTGGGTGCCTCCCGGGGCATGTACACCATGGCCGGGCGGTTCCTCGGCCTGACCAGCCAGTGCACTGACGCCCGACGGGCCTTCCACCGGGCGGGGCAAGTTTTGCCGGTGCAGCTGTCGTTCCCGCCGAAGCGAGCCTCGGACACCCACGTCACCCGCACTCTCCAAGTGTTGGAACAGGTGCTCCACGTGGATGAGTACCCCTCGACCACCGAGGCGTTGACCCCGGACGATCTGCACGTTGGTGACGACGGTGAGGAACTCTTCCTTTGGTCGCATCGCCTGCAACGTCGGATCGAACCGGTGGTTCCGCACTCCCTGAATTGGGTCCACGCGCCTGCGATGGCCCGTTTCTTGGCCGAACTACCCCGTGCCGGTCGTACCGTACTGACCGGCTTCGATTGGGGCCTGGCCCATGGCCTGCCCTACGTGCCGCGCCTGCGGTCGGGCCGGTTCGTGCTCTCCCCTGCACGGTGGCGGGTGCGGGCCGTCGATCTTCCACGAACCGGCCGACCATGGCACGAGTGGAAGAAGGCATGGCAGTCCTGGTCCCGGGTCCGTGGCCTGCCCCGAAATGTCGAGCTGGGCGCCGGTGACCAACGTTTACTCCTGGACCTGGAGCACCCGGGCCACCTCTGCTTGCTCCGTTCACATCTGAGGGCTCAAAGCCGTGCGGTCCTGACCGAGGCTCCGCCGGAGAACTCCCACGGGTGGTCTCACGGACACCCAGTGGACATCCTGCTGCAACTCGTCCGAAGGGGTACAGCATGAGCATCCCCGACCCCGAACATTCCTCAGCGGTGGCCGCGCACATCGCCGAACGGTTGGCCACCCCTGAGCAGGCTCGGTATTGGGCCAGGGACAGCTGGTGGCCTCAGTCCCTGGCTCACGGCGCGCTCGGTGTGGCCCTGTTGCACATCGAACGCGCCCACACCGGGGATGGCCCGTGGGAACATGCGCAGTCATGGTTGGAGTGCGCCGTGGCCGAGGGTGTGGATGCCTCACCGGCTGCCCACCTGTACTACGGCGTTCCCGCCCTTGCCTTCGTACTGGATCGCGCACATCGAGTGCGGCCTTGCTCAGGTCCTGACCGCGAGCGGCTTCAAAGGGCCGTGACCGACCTCGTGCGTGATCGTGTGGGCAAGGCCGAACGCGCACGCGTCGCGCGAGGGTTGCCGGTCCTGGCCGAGTTCGACACCATCCGTGGGCTGAGCGGGCTCGGCGCACTGCTCTTGGAGGGCTACGGGCCGACGCCGCTGGTGCAGAGGGTGCTTTCCTACCTGGTGTCGGTGACAGAACCTGCCCACGTCGACGGAGTCCAGGTCCCGGGGTGGTGGGTCCCGGTCGGCCCCGCAGGTACCCAGGATCCGGCCTTTGCCGGAGGGCACGCCAACACCGGGATCGCGCACGGGATCTGCGGACCGCTGATCCTGCTCTCCCGTGCGTTGGCCCGGGGCATCGAAGTCCCTGGACAGGTGGCGGCCATCAAGCGCATCCTGGCGTGGCTGGACCGGTGGGAGCAGGCCGGCACGGAAGGCACGTGGTGGCCGTACTGGGTCACCCTCGACCATCTCCAGGGTGAACCCTTGAGGGGCCCGCAACGCCCGTCCTGGTGTTATGGCGCGGCCGGGGTCACCCATGCCCAATCCGTCGCCGCCTCCGCCCTGGGTGACAAAACCCGTTCCCGGGCCGTCGAGCAGGTGCTCACGCAGGTTCTCACCCGCGTACCGCAAGAGCAGGCGATCGTGGACCACTCGTTGTGCCACGGTCAGGCCGGTCTTGCGGTCCTTGCCGGAGTCGTCGGCCACCCCGCCCCTTGCCCACTGTTTGCAGAGCTTGCCCATGCCGCGCCTGACGTAGCGGCCGAGAAACTGCTGGCCACGTCCGGCATCGGTCTGTTGGAGGGTGCCGCGGGCACCGGGTTGGCCCTGCACACCCTGTCTCACCCTTCCTCCCTGGGGTGGGCGGGCTTCCTCCTGCTCGAGGACAAGGAGCACGACCGTGCGGTATGACGAACAGCCCCAGGTACTCATCGAATGGGCCCACTGGCCACAGGCCGAACAAGGCGGTCAGACCTTGCTGTCCACTCTGAACCAGCGCGGAGCCTTCTCCGGTCTGACCCGATGGTGGTTCCTACGCAAACACCCGCACTGGCGCCTGCGCTACACCGGCACACGCCAGGCCCGTGTCTTTCTCGAGGCACTCTTGGAAGACCTGCACCGGTCCGGGCACATCACCACCTGGACACACACCCTCTACGAGCCCGAAACCACCGCATTCGGAGGCGCCGCGGGACTGGAACAGGCCCACCACCTCTTCCACCAGGACAGCCGCCACCTCTTGGCCTACCTGGAACTGGTCAGTGCAGACCACCAGGTCCTCGGGCGTCGGGAGAGCGGACTCCTGCTGGGCTCAGCGCTGCTGCGCGGCGCCGGTCTGGACCCCTTCGAACAGGCCGATGCCTGGGCACGCCTGAACGCGCTGCGCCCTTTACCCAAGACCTTCTGCCCCGACGCGGTGCTGCGTTCACAGGTACGCACTCTGGTCACCACCGACCCTTGTAGCTTCTCCCCCGAGAATCCAGGCCACCCCTGGAAGGAGTGGTCTCAGGTCTTCACCAAGACCGGGCGCCGTCTGGCTGACCTGGCCCAACGCGGTCGCCTGTCCCGGGGGCTTCGGGCCGTCCTGGCCCATCTTCTGCTCTTTTCCTTCAACCGGTGGGGCCTGTCCTACCGCGACCAACACATGCTGACCACAACCGCTCACGAGGTACTCATGACCGACCACACCCCGACCACCACTTCTCCGACTCGGATCGAGGAACTGCACACCCGTTTGGTCGACCAGCTGCACAAGGACGGCTCGATCCGTAGCCCGCGCGTGAAGGAGGCCTTCCACGCGGTACCGCGTCACGCCTTCCTGCCCCACGCCACGGCCGAGGAGGCCTACACCAACGCACCGGTGCACATCAAATATGACGAGACCGGTGCCTCGATCAGCTGCGGCTCCCAGCCCGGTGTGGTGGCCATGATGTTGGAGCAGGCCGCCATCGAGCCGGGCATGCGTGTACTCGAACTCGGTGCCGGAACCGGATACAACGCCACGCTCCTGGGCCACCTGGTCGGGCTCAGTGGGTCGGTGACCACCATCGATGTGGACGACGACCTTGTGCAAGGAGTGCAAACCCGTCTGAAGGAACAGGGCATTGCCAACGTCGAGGCGGTGCTGGGCGATGGGGCCCTCGGCCATCCCGACAAAGCACCCTTCGACCGCATCATCGCCACTGTGGGCTCACACGATGTGCCCCGGGCATGGGTGGAGCAGCTGGCACCGGGCGGACGGCTGATCGTTCCGGTCCGTATCGCCGGGGACGTGAGCCGTTCCATCGCCTTGGAGGCCGAGAGCGATCACTGGGTCTCGGTCGCAAGTGCCTTGTGTACGTTCATGCCCCTGCGCGGCGGTATCGGCGACGATCAGCGCACGGTCCTGGCCCTGGACCCCGACGCCACGGTTCAGGTACAGACCAACCAGGACCAGAGCATCCACCCCGAACAGGTGCGCGGCATTCTCACCGAACCCTTCAAGACCGTGTGGAGCGGTGTCACCTTCGGCAAGGCCCAACCGCTGGACACCTTGTGGCTGTGGCTGGCGACCCATCTGCCCAACCGGCTCTCGCGTATGCCCGTCCAACGCACCGCCATCGACACCGGACTGGTCACCCCGGGCCTTCCCTGGGGCGACATGGCCGCGGTACCGGTCGGTGAGCGGGGCCTGGCCTACCTGACCATGCGCCCCGACCCCCACAAGGAGGGCCGTCATGAACTGGGCATCATCGCCCACGGCCCGGCCGCCCAGCCGCTGGCCGAGGACATGGCCGAGCAGGCCCGTGAATGGGCCCCGCACCGCCACGACGAACTCGCCTTCACACTGTCCTACACACGTGGAAGTGGCGCTTGCACCCCCACGCTCACGCGTCGGGTCCTGCACCGACAGCACTCCACCCTCGTCGTCACATGGGAGCCTGCCCGGTGAACCCGGATCGCTGGTTTCCTCTGGTCCTGCGCAAGCGTCCACCGGCCGAGCCGATCGGCACACGAGTGGAGCGCGTTGTGCGTGATGCCCACCTCGCCCGCGAAAGCGGCGGGCAGGAGGCCGCCAACGCCCTGGCGCGGGCCTTCAACGGGGCGGCGTTGATCGTCTCGGACGCCCACCTGCCAGACCTGGCACGCCTGTGGTGTTGGAAGCACGCCGAGCTCCATCTCGACGACCTTCCGCTCACCGGTGACCACGCCTGCCGCGCGTTGGAGCCGGTGGTGAACCTGGCCCGACTCGAGATCCGGGCCGGAAGATCCGACCAGGCCCTGCACATCCTGCAAGAGCTTTTGCACGGTCTGCGTCACGGGGCACCGGTGCGGGTCCATGACCGCATACTGCCCCTGGACCGCATCACCCGGTCCGAGAACGAACGCGCCAAGGTCTACCGGTGGGCATGGAGTGTGTACCTGGGTGACGGGATGCGGGCCTTGGCCGCACAGGGCCGTTGGCAGCAGGCCACCGAGCAGGCCCGTCTGCTCGGCGGCGTTGGGCAGAGGCTGTTCGACGGGCGCCAGGTCACCATCCTGGCCCACCTCGCCGGCGGAGAAACCGAGCAAGCGCTGAGCTGGGTCGAGCAGAGCCAGGTCCACGAGCCCTGGGAGCGGTGCGTACAGCTTCTTCTACGCCTGCGTTGTGACCGGGAAGCGGAAGGGGTCGAGGAGTTGGTCGAGACCATCCCTACCGTGAAGGCCCCGCTGTTCGCCGCCCGCGCCGGCCTCACCGGCTTTTTCCTCATGGAGCGCGGACACCCACTGTCCGAGGAGCTTTTGGGCCAGGTGGTCGACAACGCGGCCAAGGACGGCTACGCAGCCCGAGACTTTCTCGCAAACACATCCACCGATCTGGCAAGAGCTCACCGAAGAGATCTGTTCGACATGTGCGTCGATGCGGGGCTGGGCCCCAAGACACTTCCTGCGAACCTTCTCTCCCAGCTTGAGCAAGCCCTGCAAGAGCTTTCTCAACAGCGTGCGTTCTCCTGAGGACCCAGCACACTGCCCGACCCCGTTGACCTCCTCACCAAGACGAGGACCCTATACCTGCACCCTGGGTTCGGGCTCACCCAGACGTTGATGGCCCCTGCAAGAGCCCCGAGGACAATTTGGGGCGTACGTGTACACAATCGCCCCACTCGTCGTCTGAGACCTTTACGATGACTGCCCTGTGGCTCGCTCCGACAAAGGCGAACTGTTACCACCTTCCCCTCCCTGAACACGCTGACAAGGGCAAGACTTCATCCCCCTGACTGTCGAACCACGCCGACAGGACGAGCCGGGCAGCGGCCCGAGAATCTGCCAGTAGGGCGGTTCACCTCCACGGGCGTGGAGAGCAGCCGTCCGGGTCCACCTGTCCACCCTCCTGCCGCGGTTCACCTCCACGTGCGTGGAGAGCAGGCCAACAATCCGATCAGAGAGGCAGATAAGGGCTCGGTTCGCCGTACCAGCTGATCCGAAGGACATCACGCGCACGGGTAGCCGCCATGAAAAGCAGAGACCGAGCCTTGAGCTCCTCCCTGGCATATCGCTGAGGGTCTGTCTGACGGTAACCATCGATGACAGCCGTACGGGGAATAACGCCGTTCCGAACTCCCACGATGGCCAACTTTTGATACTCGAGGCCTTTGAAACGGTGCATGGTACCCACATGGACTTCCCCGCTTCCCGTTGGGCCATCCTTCGTCAGTTCGGCAACGCTGATATCGGCCTTCGTGGTCAAATGGTGTATGACCTGGCTGACCATGCCATGGTCAGCGACACATACGGCTATGTTCCCGCTGGGATCGCGCCGTCGACCAGCCAGTTCCCCATTCGTGGCTATGTCCTCGCGCCAAGCTTTGAGAGCCACGGCGAGCTGCGCGAGTTCGTCATCCCAAGAGTCACAGGCGACAAGCTCCGGCGCGGGCCCGCGAAGGAGGGAACGATAACCCCTCAGAGTCTCGTTGCCGTCATCGAGATCGTCATATACGGGCTTTTCAGCATCAGGGTTCACCACCCGCGCTGCGCTGGTGAGGATTTCCTGCGTATTGCGGTAACTGAGTGTGAGCTTGGCGGAGCGTCCCCGGATATGGACACCTACCGCACCCAGCGTGACTCGTTGGTCATAGATGCGCTGGTAGGTGTCTGCTGCGATGAACATGTCGTCGGGGCCGGGGCGGACCATGGCACGGAGCATCTTCCAATGAGAGGGACGAAGATCCTGGCCTTCGTCGATGACGACATGGCTGTATCGGTGGTTGCGGTACCGCATACCGGAGCTGTCATCCACCACTGCGCGCCCCCTACCGTCTTCCCCCTCAGGGGTGTCAGGGGACTCGCGGAGCTTCGCGTCGCGTTCCATCTCGAAACGGGCGGCGCGCTCAGCAGCCTGGCCCCACGTCTCGTAGAACCCTTTGTCCAGCCTCGCGGTGAACTGCTCAAGGAGCTTCCACACCTGAGCGCGTTC
>DXDP01000184.1 GCA_019115445.1 Candidatus Nocardiopsis merdipullorum | reverse complement strand
ACGGCTGCGTGGGCGGCCACAGTCCCCCAGGACCAGGCCTCCAACGCCGTGGCGAGCAGAGCATCGCCGGTGTCCCCGCCGAGCTCTTGGGCGACGGCCACCGCACCGGTGGGGGTCTGGGTGGCAGTGTCCAACTCCGTGTCGGAGATCCCCTCGGGCGCCCCGGCCTCCACCCCTCGACCGAAGACGGCCATGGCGATACTGCCCGTCAAGGCCATACCCGTCGCGGCGCCCAAACCGGCACCGATGTCCTGGAGGGCCACAGCCGATCCGGAACTGCCCCCGGGCGCGGAGGTGACGACGAGTTGGGCCCCGAGCACCGTCGTCGGTGGTATACCGAAGGAGATGAGTGTGGTGCCTGCAACCAACGGCCAGGCCAAGTGTGGTGCCCAGGGGATCGAGCCCATGATCATCAACGTACCTGTCAGGGATACGGCCAGGCCCGCAGCCATCAGGTGTGCCGGTGCGAACCGTCGCGCGAGGATCGGCGTCACCACCGTGCCGACGATCGCGGCGATGCCCGGGACTGCGAACATCAGTCCGAGCCGCCCGGTAGGCACCCCGGCGACGATTTGCAGGTATTGGACCAGGACGAGGTCCACCGCCATGAACGCCAGTGCGACCAGCACGAATACCATCAAGGTGATCCGCAGGGTGCGGATGGCGAACAGGCCCAGGTCCAGCAAGGGGTTGTCCACGTTTTTCTGCCGGCGGACGAACCACACGCCGAGCCCGAGGCCGACGACGCCGGCCAGGGTATGGGGGATGGAAGGGCCTTGATCGGCGATCTCTTGCATCGCCATCACGACCAGGATCACCGAGGCCGTGGACAGTACGACGCTGGTCATGTCGATCCGTCCCTCTTTCGTGCCACGGACACGGGGGAAGACCCAGAATCCGGTCAGAAGAACCAGGGCGGCGACGGGGACGTTGATGAGGAAGACCGAGCCCCACCAGAAGTGCTCCAGCAGCATCCCGCCCATCGGCGGCCCGAGCGCCCCACCGACCGAGAACGTGCCCATCATCACGGCGACGGCGATGCCGAAGTGACGGGCGTTGGTGAACATCGACCGCAGCATCGTGAACCCCGCCGGGGTGACCGCTGCGGTGGCCACCCCGATGAGTATCCTTGCCGCGAGCAGAGTTTCCGGGGTGGGGGCGAAGGCCGCCTGCCCCGATGCGATCCCGTACAGAGCCATCGCGGCCAGCAGCAACGTTCTCGGGCCGATCCGGTCGGTCAGCCATCCCATCGTGATGACCAGACATGCGGCCGCGAACTCACCGACGTGCATGATCCACAAGGTCTGCGTCGTCGAGGGGGTCAGGTCAGCGGTCAACGGCGGCATGACCAGGAACATCATCGTCATGTCGGTGGCCATCATGAGCATCGGTAGTGTGAGCAGCACGAGGCCGGTCCATGCGCGCCGTGTGATGCGCTTGGGTACGGTCTTCATCGAAAGCAACCCTTGGAGCGTCGATCTCTACCCGGCGTGCGGGTAGGGGCGCTTGCTGCGTGCTTCCCGCAGGGACCGCGTCCACCAGACGAGTTGGGCCAAGAAGCCGTCGGCGAGCTCGGCCGTGCCCTCTGTGTCCACCGGCCTGCCGTCGTGGTCGAACACCTCCCAAAAGTTGGCGAAGGTGATCGTGTCGCGCAGGGTCACCGCGTGAAATTCGGTGAACACATCACGCAAGGCGTCGATGGCTTGCAGTCCGCCGGTGATGCCGCCGTAGGAGACGAACCCGACCGGCTTGAGTTGCCATTCGCTGTAGAGCCAGTCGATCGCGTTCTTCAGCGACGCCGGGTAGGAGCGGTTGTAGACCGGGGTGACCACGACGAACCCGTCGGCCCGTGCCAGTCGCTCACCAAGCTCGGCGACGCGGTCCGGCAGCGGAGCGTCTGGATCGTCGCCGCCCATCACAGCCGGGCACTCGTAGTCGGCCAGGTCGACCGACTCGACCTCCATACCTTCGTGTTTGCGGGCTTGGTCGGCGATCCAGTTCGCCGGCACGGGACCGAAGCGGTCTTCACGGGTGCTGCCGACGATCACCGCGATACGCACTGGCGTGTCGATCTTCTCCACGTCATTCGGATCAGCGACGCTCTGCTCCGTGGAAGCTGCGGACGCGACCATCGGAATCGACCCCCTTGTTCGGTTTGTGTGTCTGTCACTGTCGAGCGTGGGGTCGGGGTGCTTCGGGAGGGTTTCGGAAAGGCTTCGGCGGCTGCTCCCGTTCCCGAAACCGGTGGGCCCAGGCGATCAGGACCGCTGCGCACCCCAGAGCGACCAGGAGTCCGTAGCTCGCCACGAAGCCCCCTTCGCCGGGAAACACGGTGAGGAATATGCCCGTGACGGCCAACAGGCCGGCGGTGGACATGCTCTCCCCCGACTGGAGGGAGGAGCTGTACATGCCGTGTTCGCTCGGATCGGCAAGGGCCAATGTCTGCGCGGAGATCCGTGGATAGGCGATGCCCATGCCCGTCCCCATGGCGATGCAGGCCCCGACGACTCCCCCGGTCGGCACGGTTCCGAGGGTGTACAGCAAGGCCACGAGCGGGCCGGACAGGACCAGTGGGCCGGCCACGGCGATGAGTCCGCGATGGTGAGCCGCCGCGTCACCGAATCGCCCCTGGATCCACGCGCCCGCCGCCCAGCCAAGGGCACCGATGGCGATGATCAGTCCCGCTGTGGTGGGAGGGAAGTCGCGCTGGTGTTGAAGGTACAGGGTCAGGTAGACATCGGTGGCGGTGACGGTCGCTCCGAGCACCGCCCGAAGCGCCACGAGCCTGGGCGCCGCGCCCCGCAGAAGCAACGTTCCCCGAGGCAACAGCCTGCTCGCGGTCCACAGCAGGACCACCAGACCACACAGGACGATGACGGTCGACAGTGGTGGCGGACTCTGTCCACCAAGATGCAGGACGAGCAGGGCCCCGGCGGCCATGAGCGCGAGGAGGCCCCGTCGTCCGAACAGCGCCGGAGGGGCCGCGCCGCCCGGCGTGCGCGGTTCCGGGCCACGGGTGGAGGCCAGGAGTCCGAGCAACGAGGCCGTGGCGCCGACCAGGACGAGGGCGAAGACGATCCGCCAGCTCGTCAGCTCGGTGAGTACCCCTGCCAGAAGGGGACCGCACATGGACGGCAGTAGCCACGCGGTGGTCAACAGGCCGAACATCCGTGGACGTGGTCCGGCAGGGACGTGCCGGGCGATGAGCACGTACAGCACGACGGCGTCGATCCCGCCGCCGACCCCTTGGAGGAAACGGCCGAGGACGAAGGTTGCCGCGTTCGGCGCCAGGGCGCACAGGGCGATCCCGAGGAGGAACATGGTGCCCCCGGCCAGCAGTGGTGGCCGTGTTCCGTGCCGGTCGGCCCAGTTCCCACCCAGGACGGTGCCCAGCAGTGCCGTGGTGATGGTGGCCGCGTACGCCATCGAGTACCACCGGGAACCGTCCAGGTCCGCCATCGCGACCGGCAGCACGGTCGTGACAGCGTAGGACTCGAACGCGATGAACGTCATCAGCGCCAACGTGCCGGTGAGGAACGGCCATGTTCGCCTCGTCCACAGCCGTTCCTCCGCCGGCCCACGATCCGCTGGGGTCATCGAGGTTCACCGATGGTCAGGACCACCTTGCCTCGACCGTGTCCGGTCTGGACGTCGCGGTGTGCTTCGGCGGCCTCGTCGAGTGTGTACATCCGCCGGATGTGTACGTTCAGCCGCCCGGCCGCGACGAGCCTCACCAGTTCGGCCAGGCGTTCCGTGGATCGTTGACTTCTGACGATCCGGCAGCCCAGTTCGGTGGCCAGGCCCATGTCGACGATGGTCGCGATCCTGGTCCGATCCTCGGTGAGGTCGACGGCGGTCTGCAGGTTCTTGTGTCCGGCCGTGTCGAGGACGGCGTCGATCGGTCCCTCGGCGGCGGCCCGTATGCGGTCGGCCTGGTCCTGGCCGTAGCTGACGGGGAGCGCACCGAGCCCACGCAGATACTCGTGGTTGTTCGGGGCGGCCGTCCCGACGACCCTTGCGCCCCTCAGAAGGGCCAATTGCGTGAACATGCTGCCCACACCACCGGCGGCGCCGTGTACCACGACGGTCTCCCCCTCGGCGACGGACAGTTCTTCGAGCGCGGTGTGCGCTGTCTGCCCCGAGGCCGACAGCGCACCCGCCGCCTCCCACGCCACTTCCGGTGGTGTGTGTACGAGTTGGGTCTTGGGAACCGCGACGTACTCGGCGTAGCAGCCCAACACGTTGAACCCCAGCACTGCGTCGCCCACGGCGAAGCCTGTCACGTTCGGTCCGACGCCGGTCACGACGCCGGCGAACTCGTTGCCGATGATCTGGGGAAACGTGATGGTGGCCCCCGGTGGTGTCCATCCTCCTCGGATCGCGGCGTCGGTGGGCTGCACTCCGGCGCTCACCACGCGTACGAGCACCCGGTCACCGGAGGCTTCGGGTCTT
>DXDP01000183.1 GCA_019115445.1 Candidatus Nocardiopsis merdipullorum | reverse complement strand
ATTCGTTCGGTCACCCTCACCGCGGGGTCGACCTCGGGAACGAGCCGACTCGTATCGGTCGAGGCGATGACGGCGTCGCTCCAGGAGTCGATGTCCTGGGAGGGAAGGTGCCAGGTGGGGTCTGCGCGGCGTGAGTCCTCGTACTGTCCCATCAGCAAATCGGCGTAGAGGATGTCACTGGCGCTCTCCTTCCACCCTTCACCGGTCGCAACGATGCGTCGTCCACCCTCTGCCCGGTCGATCACCAGCTGGGCGAGGAACGACGGTTCCGTGCCGTAGTGCTGGGCCTGGTGGCGCCGATCGGTACCGATGAAACCCACGTACCACCCGTCCGCGAGCAGCGCGGCGATGCTGTTGCGGCCGGTGGTCAGGTGGTCGGTCACGTCCCACGACTGGTAGGTGATGCGGTCCCGATACTCCGTCCACCCCGGTACGAGTTCGTCCCTACCGACACGGCGACCGTTGACGTAGAGCCGGTAGATGCCCTTGGCGGAGGCATGCACCTTGGCGCTCGCGGGCACCTCGTCGAGTTCGAAGTGGTGGACGTAGCGGCGTACGGGCTGCAGCTTGTTCACCGTGTAACTGATGTCTGTGTCCTGCGGCGGAAGCGCCGGACCACGGTGGGCGGGGTCGGTCTTGATCCAGGCGGCACGCCATTCGTCGGGGTGCACGATCCCGGTCGCACATCGCGCGGTCGAGGTGGTGATCTGTCCGGTGTCGTCCTCGACCTCGACCGACCACTCGTAGTCGGAGGAGGAGATGAGCGGCGCCCCCTGGTACCGCACCCCGGAGACCCCCGGTGACAGGAGCCGTCCTGAGTCCCAGACACGTACGCGGTCCCCGCCCGGTGTGCACCAGCACACGGTGATCCGGCACGCCACCTGGTGTGCACCGCGCCGTTCGGAGGTGGAGCGCAGCCGCCATGTGAAGTTCGGTGAGGCGATCACCCCCTGTGGTTCTTCCTGACCGTCGATACGCAAGGCGTACGGTTCGACACTCATCCCTTCAACCCCCCGGCAAAGCCCTTGATGATCTGTCGCTGCATGATGAAATACACCGTCAGTACGGGCACGATGCTGATGACCAGGCCCGCGAAGACGACCGGCCAGTTCGAGACGTACTCACCGACGAACTGGTAGAGGGCCACCGTCACGGTCTGTCGTGGCGTGCCGCTCATGTACAGCAGGGGGACGAGGAAGTCGTTCCACACCTCGATCGCGTTGAGGATCACGACCGTGCCGGTGATCGGACGCAACAGCGGGAAGATCACGCTCACGAACGTCCGGAACATGCCCGCACCGTCGATCGAGGCCGCGTCCTCGTAATCCTGGGGCAGCGTGCGCAGGAAACCCGTGTACAGGAACACCGAGAAAGGCACCTGGCTGCCGGTGTAGAAGAGCACCAACCCGGCGACGGTGCCCAACAGCCCGAGGTCACGCATGGTCTGGTACAGCGGGATCAGCGCGACCTGGAACGGAACCATCAGTCCGGCCAGGACGATCCAGAACAGGACCGAGGACAGTCTCGACGTGAGTCGGGCCAGTGGGTAGGCCGCCATCGACGAGACGGCCACGATGAGGGCGACACTGGCGGCCGCCACTGTGACGCTGTTGATGAGCGCAGCGCCCAGGCCCGCCTGGGTCCAGGCCTGGGCGTAGTTGTCGAACGTGACCTCCGTCGGAGGCAGCAGCGGCGATCCCTGGTCGTTGGCGGGACGCAGCGACATGTTCACGAGAACGTAGATCGGGAAGACGAAGACGATCGCGACGAGGAACATCACCACTTCGCGGCCGAAGGTCGCCTTGCTGTAACGCCGCATCAGTACTCTCCCTTGGCCTGCATGCGTTGCTGCACGACCGAGAATCCGCTCACGATGATTGCGAGCACGATCGCGAGTGCGATGCCGTAACCGAACTCGTTGAACTGGAACGCCGACTTGTACAGCAATGTCGACAACGTGTCCGTCGACCCTCCGGGGCCACCGGCGGTCAGTACGAAGACCTCGGTGAACATCTTCAGGCCACCGACGAGTGTCAGAAGGACGTTGATCGCGGTCGCGGGGGCGAGCAGTGGCCAGGTCACCGACCAGAACCGCTGCCACGACCCGGCACCGTCCACGGCCGCGGCCTCCTCGACCTCCTGTGGGATCGACTGAAGACCGGCGACGTAGATGACCATCGAGTATCCGGCCTTTTGCCAGACGACCATCATCACGATCGAGAACGCTGCCCAGAAGGGTTCCCCGAGCCAGCTCGGGGTCACCCCGCCGAGTCCGACCAGGTCGAGGAGCCCGTTGACCGGCCCGTTGGGGGTGAGCAGGAATTTCCAGAGGAACGCCACCACGACGGGGGTGATGACCACGGGGGCGAACAGCAGAACACGAAGGAAGTTCTGTGACTTGAGCCCGCTGTTCACGGCCAGGGCCAGAACCAGGCCGATGGCGTTCTGCAGGACCGTGATCGCGACCGCGAAGACGATCGTCATGATCAGCGCACGAAGCGAACTCTCGGTCGTGAAGATCCGTACGAAGTTGTCGAACCAGACGACCTCGTAGTCCTGCGAGAGCCCGTCCCAGTTGGTGAACGCCAGGAAGGCGCCACGCAAGGAGGGCCAAAGGACCGCGAACCCGTAGAACAGGAAGGCGGGAACAGCGAACCAGAGCAGGCTCTTGAGGCGCTTGGTGTCGTTGGGGCCGCGCCGCGAGTGCGTTCGACCACGGCGGGGGGCCTCGACCACCGAGTCGGGCGCTTTTTCCTTGAGAGCCGACCTCACGGGACTCTCCCCGTGAGCTTGTCGTCCTCGTTGTCGGCCTCGGCGGTCCCCGTGGGCGTGATCAGCTCCTGTACGGCACGGGTCATTCGTGCACGAGCACCGTCGAGGTGTCTGTGGAGTTCTGCGGTGACCTCTTCTGCGTCGCCGTGCTCGATGAGGTCGAGCAGGCGGCGGTGGTCGTTGGCCGAGGGGTGGAGGTCGCGGTCCTCTTCGACGGTGAGCTTGATGATGCTCGCAAAGAGTGACTCGTAGTCCTCCCACACGTCGAGAAGTCGCCGATTTCCGCTGACGCGGTAGAGGAATGCGTGGAACCGCATGTCCGCGTCCGCGAACTCCGAGGCCGCGGATCGCTCGGCGGCCGAGACCATCTCCTGAACGATGGCCCGGCCGATCTTGCGTTGTTCGTCGTCGACGCGCCCGATCGCGCGTCGTACGGCGACCACTTCGATCGCCTCACGGAGTTCGTAGAGATCGTCGATGTCCTCTTGCGTGAGCCCGATCACGAAGTATCCACGGCGCCGTGCCTCGACGAGCCCTTGGGACTCGAGTTGGCGCAGCGCGTCACGGACAGGGCCGCGGCTCACGTCGTACTGCGCCGCGAGTGCGTCCTCGACAAGATGCGTCCCCGGCTGCAGGCCACGTCGGATGATCTGATCGCGCAGCACCTCGGCGAGCTGTTCGCCGAGAGCGGGCGCCCTCTTGGGTCGACTCGTGAGCACCGT
>DXDP01000182.1 GCA_019115445.1 Candidatus Nocardiopsis merdipullorum | reverse complement strand
GATGAGTGGCACCAGCGGCATCAAAGGATTGGCGTTACGAGAACCGAGCAGGTCGAGGTCGTCGACCACGACAAAGATCTCCTTGCCCTTCCACCAACTCCTGTTACGGAGCTGACGTGGGGTGATGTCGGGGCCGGGAACGCGTTCCTTCAACTGTTCGGCGAGCTGGGCGGAGACCGCCTTCGTGTGGTCCGGGCTCGTGCAGTAGGCCAAGGCACGCCCCTCTTCCAACAGCCCCAGATGTGCCCGCCGATAGTCCACCAGGATGATCCCCACCTTCTCCTCCGGCTTCTCACCCAGCTGACGGATGATCGACCTCAGGAAAGCGGACTTCCCGGTCTCCGGGTCACCGAAGACCAGCAGGTGAGGCTCCTGCAAAGGTTTGAGGAGCGCGGGTTCCAGATCCCACTCACCGAGCCCGAGGACCAGGTCCAGTCCCTTGGTGGAAGCTCGCTTCTCGACCAGATCCTCGTAGGAGATCTGTGTGGGCAGGATCCGGACCTCGGAAACCGCACGATCGGGCCAGCGATCACTGATCCGCTCGACCAGATCCCGCATCCCCTCGCGTAGATCCAGATCATCAGTGCCTCCGTCGATACGAGGCAGAGCGATCTGCGCCATGCTCAAGTCCTGGAGCAGCGCTCGACCGGGAAGATCCTTGGGAAGTTCGTCGGCCGCGTGACGGTCGATACCCGAGTCATGGGCCTCGGTCAGTTTGAATTCGAGCCTTCCACCGAAAAGGGGCTGGATCCTGGAGCGGATCTGTGTGCTGTTGGTTCCGGTGACGATCACGTGCACACCGAGCGCCGAACCACGGTTCAGGATGTCCTGCAGCTCGTCGTCGCTGTCCCCCAGTGCTTCTCGTACCTGGGACCAACCATCGATCAGGAGGAAGACGTCCCCGGGAACGTCCTTGGGAACCCTGCCCTCTGCCCTCGCACGCCGAAGAGCCTCGGGAGAATCCAGTCTGGAACGGCGGAAGAGCCGTTCCCGGCGATCCAGTTGAGAGCGCACATCGGTGACCACCCGTCGAACCTTCTCCGGGTCGGCACGGCCCGCCACACCCGCCACGTGCGGTAGATCCTCCAGTGAGGCGAGCCCACCACCCCCGAAGTCGATCGCGTAGATGGCCACTCTGCCCGGGGGATAACGCCACGAGAGCGAGGCGATCAAGGTTCTGAGGAAGAGCGACTTGCCGGATCTGGGGCCCCCCAGAACGATCATGTTGCCGCCGGCGCCGGTGAAGTCCAGTTCCGCGGGTCCTTGTTGTTGTTCCCGCGGTACGTCCTTGACCCCCACGAAGGCCTTCAGCTCCTCTGCGGGGGGTTCGATCGCTTCGTGCTCGGAACCGGTCTGGGGGGAGTCCCAGTCGAGCACGGTGTCGAGGGAAATCGCCGGTGCCAGGGGTGGCAGCCATACTGGGCGGACCGACTCCGCCCCCGAGTCGACCAGACGTTCCACGGCCACTTGGAGCACGCTCTGTGACTTGGCGTCCTTGCTGTTCCGGGAATTGTGTTCCGACGTGGCCTCGAACATCTCCTGCAGCCGATCGACGAGAGTCCCCCGGTCGGCGTTGGCCACACCGTTGTACGAGATGAGGGGAAGCACCGGGTCCTCCTGCACTTCCTCCTCCTTCGGTGGCGTGTAGGGGGAGGAGACCATCGCGGCCTTGAACCGCTCGAACACGGAGGTGTCCACCTTGAGGTAACCGGAGCCCGGTTCCGGGGGGAGATGGTAGGCGTCTCCCACACCGATGGCCTCTCGACTCTCCGCCTCCGAGAAGGTGCGCAGGCCGATCCGGAAGGACAAGTGGCTCTCCAGGCCCTTGATCTTCCCGGATTCGAGTTTTTGTGTGGCGAGCATGAGGTGGACGCCGATGGAGCGGCCGATACGACCGATGGCCAGGAACAGGTCGGCGAAGTCGGGGTGTGCGGTGAGGAGTTCGGAGAACTCGTCGATGATGACCAGCAGGTGCGGCAAGGGTTCGAGGGCTTCCTGCCCCTCGGTCCGAGCCTCCTCGTAGGCGTGCACGTTCGGGAGGTTGCCGGCTTCCTTCAGGACCTGCTGCCTCCGGTTCAGTTCCCCGTACATGGCTTCGCGGAATCGGATGACCATGCTCTCGTCATCGGCCAGGTTGGTGATGATCCCCGCGCTGTGCGGCAGGTGGTCGGTGTCCGCAAAGGTCGCCCCACCCTTGAAGTCCACCAGGAGAAGGGCCAAACGCTCCGGCGGGTGGGCGATGACCAGTGATGTCACCAAGGTCCGCAGCATCTCCGACTTACCGGAACCGGTGGCACCCACGACCAGGCCGTGCGGCCCCATGCCGCCGAATGCGGACTCCTTGAGGTCGAGGAGCACGAGGTTGCCCGAGGGCCCCACACCGATCGGCACCCTCAGGAAATCGCCATCGCTCCGAGGCCTCCAAGTACGTTTGGTGTCCAGTTCCGCGACGTCGGGCACCCCGATGATCTCGGGAAGGTCCACACTGCTGTGCAGTGCGTCCGCACCGTCGGCCGCCGAAAGGCGATAGGGGGAGAGCATTCGGGCCAGCATCGTCATGCGGCCTGTGCTCAGAGAGTCGACCCTTCCTTTCAGGGGTACTTCCGGGATCTCCCCACCCGGGCGCTGTGCCGGATTTTCGGTGTCTTCCTCGATCTTTTCGGAGTCCACCAGCAACCGCATGTTGACGACGGGGGGTTCTTCACGTCTGTCTCCGACCAGGAGGATGACGTGGATCCCCAGCTGCGCGAGGGACTCGACCGGAGGTTCGGCCGCCAAGCCGGAGAGTGTGGACTGGTACTCGCCGTCCACGACGACCACCAGGCGTTGGGTCCCCGGGCCGGGGAGAGCTCCTCTACGCCGCTGCATGTCGACGGTGCGTTTCTCGACCTCCTCGGCGAGCATCTCCTGCATCTCGACGGTGTTGCCGGTCACCAGCCTGGCGGGCAATGGGCCATCGGTGGGTTTGTCCTCGAGGTACTCGGCGGAGTTGTGCGGAAGCCACTTCGTCCAGTCCCATTCGGCGACCAGCCTGTTTCCGCGGACAACGCCGACACACACGTCCTCCGGGGCGGAAAAAGCGGTGATCTGCGCCACGATCGACCGTGCGAGGGCTCTGCCGATCCCACGGTCCCCGACGATCGAGAGCACGCCCAGTTCCTGGAGAGGGACCACGAGGGGTGCCTCGGGCACGTCTTCGTACAGGTCGACGAGCTGCTGCGCCATGCCTTCGCACAAGGGGTCGTAGACCACGAGCGGGGAAGAGGTGTCCACCTTCAGGGTGAGTTTGCGGGACAGAGGCCTGGTCCCCTCGCCGACCCGTACATGGAGGAAGTCCGGGTCGGAGGCACGGCGTTCCCAGCGCCGAGCGGGGAGTCGGGTGATGTCGGCGAGCAGGTGCGGGGCCGGATAGCGATAAAGGTTCCCGGCCCGCTGTGTGGAAGCCACTTCCCGGACCTTCTCCCGCAATTGGTCCAGATAGTCCAGGTAGCGTTCGCGCTGCTCCCTGATCTGTTTTCGGGCGCCACCTTGCTGAGAGGTGAACATGAAGATACCGACGATCACACTCGCGATCATGACGATGGCGCCGACGGCGGCCATCAAAGGCCGGTGACCGAGCGTGATCGACATCATGAGGGACCCGGAACCCGTGATGATCGGCATGATGATCATCGCCGAGGAGGCACCCGAGGGAGAGTTCTCCGGCATCTGAGGAGGAGAAGCGATGACCAGGGGTTCGTGTCCGGGGTCCTCCGGCACATACCTCGCAGGTCGTTCCAGCAACTTGACGGACACTTCACTCACTCCCGCTATTTCTGAGGGCAGTCCTCAGCCTTCAGGCCGTGGGCCGGCGTCGAAGATCACGAAGTCATGTCTGCGACGAATTCGAACAGACCCGCGCCCCAGGCGACAGCCACGAAGGCCACCACCACCAGTGCGAACTCGACCCAGTTGAGTACCCGGCTGGTCGAAGCCTGGGTGACATCACCCAGTTTGATCCAGCTCAGTGCAGCCACCACGGCACCGAGGGCCAGAGCCATCATGGGAACCCACACAGCGATGGCCGGGACCATCTGTGAGAGGTGAACCAGGCAGAGGGCCACACCAAGAGTCCCACCCAATCTCAGCGGCAACACGTGGCGGATGCGGGCGAACAGGCGAGAGCGCAAGATCATCAGGAGCACGACCCCTGCCGCCAGCAACCGGTCGGGGAGCCCCCCTCCCATCCACAACAACAAGGGGACGGTGGCCCCCGTGCTGATCGCCACACCCAGGACCACACCGAGAAGGAGTCGGTCACTGGTGTCCAAGGTCTCCTCGAAGTGCTCGGTGGGAACACCCCCCGAATTGACCACGCGATAGTCGAGCGCCGACAACCCGCCCATCACCAGGGCGAGCCTGGGCAACCCTCCGACCGACAGGACCAGGAGCAGAGCGATCCCTCGAACTCCCTGTTCCAGTCCCAGGAAGAAGGTGATCACCATCAACACGCCGCCACCGAGGCAGATGAAGGCGAGCATCGCCAGCCAGGGAAGTCCCGCCTCATCGACGGTCCATGCGACCCCCGAGGCGACCAGTGCCCCGACCAACCCCAGAAGAAGCATGTTCTGCAGGTCGGCTTCTCCCGAGGCGAAATACACAAGGAGCGCACCCATCGCTGCTCCCCAGAGCGCGGTGACGCCGAAAAGGACTTGGGCGATGGTGTGCATGCTGCGTCGGCGGGCGACGATCATCAGAGGTAGCGAAATCACGAGCCCGAGGACCGCACTCACCAGATGTACGGCGGAGGGCCGTAACCAACTCATGCACGCGAGGACGAGCAAGGGCAGCAGCGCAGCACAAAGCAGACCGAAACCGAAGGTGACCGAATGGGTCCAGAACCCTTCGTTCTCGTCGACCCTGTCCTCGACCGCGCCCCTGACATCGTCCACGTACTGGGGCCGTGCGGGGGCCACTTCTCGCTTCAGGAAGAGGACGTCACCGTCGTCGACACCGAAGGTCTCGAGAGATTCCTCCAGAGGGAGGATCTCGTCCTCCGATGTGGTCAACGACCAGCCTGCCGCCTCGCCACCCTCTTTTTCCGGCAGGCAGACTTCGAGGATGCGCGGCATGAGCGTGGCCACCGGAACACTGCCGGGAAGAGCAAGGTCCGCCCAACGCTGGGGGCCAGAGACCGTAACGCGACTGTAGCCACCCACGGGGAATGCTTTCTTTCTGTCGGTGTGGTAATCAACAAGTCGATCGGACGGAGTACGTACCAGGAAAACATGTGGCTGACCCTGTGCCCCGACGATGTCACACCTCGGTGCTACCGTACTGATGGTCACGTCGGGCCATCAATGCCTTGGAACACCTTACCGTAACGTCCCCCGACAAGGGTCAACCAAGGTGCCATTGGCCGGACGAATGCTTTGAGCAGGGACTTCTCGATACCTCGCGAATTCCTCTACGCTGACGTTGCTGTTGATGTACCGGACCGTTCACACAGGAAGCCAAGACGGCACGGCCCCGGATGCCGCACCGGTGGAAGGGCGGAAGATGTCCCAGGACCCTCTACATCCAGATCCTGTCTTGCGCACCGTCACCGCGCTCCGCCCCACGGGCATTCAAAGCTATGACGGGAGGAGCGCCGGCACCCGCGCAGACGTGCCGAACACCACCCTTACCTCCGAAATGGCCTGGTGGGAGCACCGCGGAACCTTGTTCGCCCAGATCACAGGTCCTCGTGGAACTCGGTTCTCGCATCCCGCCGGTGCAGGAGGTGCTCACTCGGACGAAGCGCTTCCCGAGGAAGGAGGCTGCCGATCGGAACGACAGGCACCCCCGAAGAGGAACGCAGCCGCACCCCTTCGGTCGGAGTCGCCCCGACAGGGGACAGGGATCGGTGAGCACGTTCTCATGGACTTCTTCGGAACGGTCCCTGCTGGTCGAATCAGTTCTGTGAACGGTCATTCCCTGGTGGTCCGATGGGCATGAACAATACTCCACACGACTCTTGGTCGGCCAGCTCCTGGGCACCAGGATATCGTATCCTTCAGCCACTCCAACAAAGCTCTCGAGTGCAAATTTTCGTGGCTTTCCACGAAACCAGTGAAATCCATTCAGCCCTCAAAGTGATTACAGATCAGAAGCAGGCTGAAAAGGAGATGGAAACACTTCGAGATCTGTCTGGTTTCCCTGGAATTGCCCCCTTGCACGATGTGGGTCGGACCACTCACGGTCACACTTTTTTAGTTTTTCCGCTGTACCCGGAAGGATCATTCGGTCAGGTCTTGGCCAATTCCGGTCCTGTGCCGTTGGCTCAAGCCGTGGCTGTGGGCAGGAACATCGGAGCGGCCCTGTCCGGCCTCCACAGTCGCGGACTCCTACACAACGCGGTGGCTCCCGAGAACATTCTCTCGGGCAACACCAGCCTGCTCACGGGCTTCTCCTCGGTGACCCCGGACGGAGCGAGCAAGGTACCGCTGAAAAGTGGTGAATGCTTCCTCCACGCTCCTCCTGAAGCGATCCGGGGTGAGCAGCTCGGTCCTGCCTCCGACGTCTATCGGCTCGCCTCCACCCTCTGGACCCTGCTCATGGGACGCACTCCCTTCTCGAGCGACGAAGGCATCCCACTCAGCGATCAGGCCTATACCGAGCGGATCCTCACCATGAACTCCCCGCCGATCGTCCGTAGGGATGTTTCACGGGTGATGTCCCGCGTCCTCACCAGGGCGATGGCCAAGGAAGTGGAAGATCGCTATCAGTCCGCGCGAGAATTCGCACTCGCCTTGGAACGTGCTCGTACCGGGACATCAGGGACCGGCGGGTCGGCCGGTTTCTCTCCTCCGTCGCCTCATCCGCACAGCACGACACATACGTATCCCCCAAAAGAGCCAGAAGCACCAGAAGGGCACAATTCAGCACCTGCATCCCTGAACTCCTCCCTTCGAACCGAGGAAGGGGTACATCAAGAGCCCTTCATCAAGAAGCCTTCCGCCGAGTGGACCCCGCACAGCGATGGGGATCAACATCGCACTCCCTTCACCCAGCACGAGGAAAACGCTGAAAAAATATGGGACAGACCTCCACAGAAGGGACTGGGCAAGGAAACTGACGAAAGCTTTGACGAACCCGTCCTCGTTCGTTGGGACCATTTGGAAGGGTGGACCGGTGACGCGTACACCCACATCCCCGACTCTTCGAAGGACGAACGCCCCTCTTCCCTCGAGAACGCCATCTGGGACGACCTCGACCACGAACCACGCTGGCGCAAACAACTGAACATCGCTGTGGCGGCCGCCGGTGTCATGGTCTTCGGCGTGGGCACCGGGATCGTGATGGCGCTCCAGCCCAACCAGGCGACCCCGATGCTCGCTGCAAATGAAGAACCTGAGCAGGAAGCGGGCGACGCAGACGCAGAGGCCGGTGCAGAGGCAGAGGACGAGCCCCCCGAGGCACCCTCTCCCCCACCGGAGGTTTCCGCGCCGACAGAGGTCGGCCTGGAGGACAGCTTCAGTTCGGTCACGCTCACCTGGACGGACAACAGTGGAGGCACCACGTCCTACTTCGTCCTCGGTGAACGCCAAGGGCACGAGCCGCTGACCATGGCCCGTACCGGGCCCGGAACGGTGACCGCACAGGTCTCCACGGAGAACGAGTTGGCCGAGTACTGCTTCACCGTGATCGCGGTGGACGGCGCGGCGGCCCCTGCGGAGGAAGTGTGCACCACCCGTGCCTCTGACCTGGCTCAGCTCGAGGAGCCGGAAGAAGAGGACGAGGAAGAAGAGGACGAGGACAAGGAAGAGGACGACGCCGATCCCTCTCCAACTCCCTCACCCGATGCCGATGACTGAGTGCCGTCCCCGCTCCTGACTCCCCCTGTGGATAGCGTGAAGAATTCGGAGAACCGTTACGTATTTTTGGTGATCCCATGTCTTGAACGCCCCCTTCTCCTCCGAAAGGCGGTCCATGCGGCGCTTTCTCGCCTTGGCCCCGGCCGTGTGCCTGCTCGCCGTGACGGCCTGTGACACCTCGGGAAGCTCCTCCGACGACTCCCCCGAAACGGTGGACGAACTCACCGAGAGCGGTCTGGTCGGACTCGCCCTGCTTCACCGTGGGTATGAGGGGGGTGATCCGGAGACCGACCAGGTCCTGGTCTTCCACGACCCCGAGACCGGGGCCCCCGAACAGCGGATCGTCCTTCCCGACGGTGCCGTGGACCCGATGGCGCCCGAGGTCCCCGTGCACAGCCGGTTCTCCGAGGACTGGCAGTACTTCGCTTTCGTCACCACCGAACCCAACGCCGTGCATCTGGCCTCCCTCACCGACCCGGAGGACGCGGAACAAATGGAGCAGACCGCGGCGGCGGGAGAGGGACCGAAAGGATCAGAGGACCCGGAAGAGGACATCGAGGAGTTCTCGTACCAACCCGTCGAAACCGTCGCCGCCGGCCAGGACGAGATCCTGTCCGATCCGGTGATCCACGGTGAGCGGCTCTGGTACGTCTCCGCCCTGGGCGCAGGGCAACCACCTCAGGTGATGTCCGTGCCGTTGGACGCACCCGACGGTACGCCCAACCAGGAGGGGAGCCTTGCGTTGGGTGAGGAACAGGCACCCAGCGACTGGGCGATCACCCCGGACGGGAATCTACACATCCGCAACAGCGTGTCCACCGAGCAGGTGACCGGGGGTGACGGCAACCTCGTGGTCCGTTCGACCGGCGGCACTGTTGTCAACGCCACGCTCAACACCGGCGGTGAACAGTGGCAGACCTTCGACGACGCCCCCGTGTGGGGTGACGGTCACGCCTTGCTCCGCCCGGAGGGCGTCGGTGACAACGGGCCCAACGGTGTTCACCTGTTGGCCCTCCAGGACCAGGGGTACACCACGACCCAGATCCTGGAGGACGAGACCACACCGGTCGTGCAGTACGCCCTCGGCGCGGAGCGGGACGCTGTCCTGCTCCAGACCGAGCAGGCGTGGTTCCGGGTGGATCTGGACGAAGAAGGGGCGGCCGAGAGCGAGGAGCTTTTCCCCCGCTACCACGATGCTTCCATGGACGGTTGGCCTTTGGTGGTCCGCTGGGCCCAGGAACCACCGGCCGAGCCCGAGGACGAGCCCTCCGAGAGCCCGAGTGCCTGAAGGACCAGGTGGTTCCGCCCAGGCGGTGTCAAAAGGGCCGGTAGCCGTTGGATACGGTTTTAACGGTTCATCACATCTTTTGTCGGGGGGTGTCCTGTGTCCGGGGTCATTGCCGGTTTCAGTGTCATCCTCAGCGTCGTCGTCATCGGCTACATGCTGGGGCGCGTACCCGTCCTCGGCCCCAACGCCAAGGATGTACTGACCAAGCTCGCGTTCTACGTGGCCAGCCCAGCTCTGCTGTTCACGATCCTGGCCGACACCGACCTGTCCATCCTGCTTTCCGGGTCGGTGGTGGTCACTGTGCTGAGCGTGGTCACGGTGGCGACGGTGTTCGCGATGGTGGCTGCGGTGCGCCGGTGGGGTGTGGGGCGCACGACCGTGGGAACGCTCGCGTCGAGCTATGTGAACGCCGGCAATCTGGGGATCCCCATCGCGGCGTACGTGTTGGACGACGCGTCCCTGGTCGCCCCGATCCTGCTGATGCAGCTGCTGATCATGGCGCCCGTGGGGCTGACGATCCTGGATCTGAACGGTGGGGGTGTACGCGGCTTCTGGCCCGTGCTGCGGCGGTCGTTGGGTACCCCGGTGCGCAACCCGGTGGTGATCGGTTCGTTGGCGGGGGTGGTGCTCTCGGCGTCGGGGTGGGATCCCCCGGGGCCGCTCATGGAACCGTTCGAGTTGATCGGTGGTATGGCGGTCCCGGCGATGCTGTTGGCCTTCGGGATCTCTTTGTACGGCAGCCCGGCCCCCGGGCGGGGACCGGACAAGGGTCCTGTGTTGCTGGCGGTGTCGTTGAAGTCCGTGGTGCAGCCCTTGGTCGCGTGGCTTTTGGGGGCGTTGGTCTTCGATCTGGAAAGTGCGACGCTGTTCTCCGTGGTGGTGCTCGCGGCACTGCCCACTGCCCAGAACGTGTTCACGTATGCGACCCAGTACCGGACCGGGGAGGCGATGGTCCGCGAGGTGGTGCTGCTGACCACGTTCCTGACCGTGCCGGTGCTGTTCACCCTGACGTTCCTGTTGGGTTGAGCTCCTGGCCCGGCGACCACACCGGGGCCACCGGGTTCGGGGCTCTTGTGTTGGTGTGTCGTATCAGGGCGGACCGGGGTCGAAGACGGCGTGAGTGCCTACCCGACGCCAGATCACGTGCGGTTTACCAGGGAAGCGCTCCTTCCCGTACTCCCACGTGGCCCGACCATCAGGCGCCCAGGTCATCTCATAGACTCCCGGGGCACCCTGAACACCCTTGACCCGCAGGCCGGGTCGGAACTTTCCTTTTTGCACGTCGGGGGCGAACTGGCCCGTCACCACGCTGCGAAAGCGCGCGGCCTGCTCCCTGGTCAGCTTCTTGAAGTCCGCTTTGAAGCGGGGAGTGGTGGCGAACGTGGCCAACAGGTCTTCAGCGCTCCTGTTCAAGAGCGTCGAACATCGACTCCGCGTCCTCGAAACCCTCGGTGTCACCGGCGGCGATCTGCTCACTGGCCTCACGTTCGCCCTGTTGCCACTGTCGATCCCAGAACCAGGCCTGATCGGAGGGGACCACAGTCATGCCACGCAGCAGAACCCGGCCGTCCTCGTCGATCTCGAACTCGACCTCGTCGCCTTCACGGATGTGTAGCGCCTCGGTGACCTCCCGAGGCAGGGTGAGTTGGTTCTTGCGACGCATCACCGCACGTCGACGTCGCCTTTTCGTGTCATTCACGTGGGTTGGCCTCCCTGTGGTGGTCCTTTCGATGTCTCCCCGTCCGGGGGGTTCCCGTCCCGGGAACCCCACTCAAGAATGACCTCGAAAGTAGGAAAGTTCAACTTTCCAACTGAAGATTTACCTGGAAACTTTACACCCGCCACGACTCCGGCAAGAAGTAGGACCTGACTTGGATCGACGGAGTCCTCGCCCCTTGGAGCTGGCGACACACTCGGGGCATGGACTCAGGCAAGCACCACGGCACCGGCTTCACCCTGCAACTCGCCGACACCTTGGGCGGTGACATCGTCGCGGTGGGGGTCCGCCCGGCCCGATGACCACACCGGGGCCACCGGGCCGGGAACGTCAGCCGTCGAAGGGCACGTTCTCGATCTCGCCGAACGGGCCCGCGCGCAGGGTCATCTCGGTGACCTCCGACGGGGGTGCGGAAAAGACCGAGATCAGCTGGTAGGTGTTGTCGGGCTGCAGCTCGTGGACCTCGTCGGCGAACGCACCGACCATGTCCTGGCCGTAGTCGAAGTAGGTGATGTAACGGACCAGGTCACTGTCGGGTTCCAGTAGCTGGAAACCCCCGAGGGTGCCGTCGGTGAAGTCGTCCGGGGCGCCGGGGACGACACCGTCCTCGCCGGTCAGGTCCGGGGTGAGCGGGTCGCTGCTGGTGTTGGTCAAGGACACGCTGCTGATGACGTAGGCGCCGTCCCGGCGCAGCGGGTGCACCTGGAGTTCGATGTCTTCGTAGGTTTCGGTCGCCACCACCTCGGTGCTGACGTCCTCGACGAACTCGGCGGGTGGGAACACGTTCCGGTCACTGGAGCCGAGCACACCGTCCTCGCGTTCGGAGGTTTGGCCGTCGGTTTCGGCGGGGTCGACCGGGTAGGAGAATTCGACGCGCCGGTTGCGGGCACGGGCCTCCTCGTCGTCGGAGCCTCCCTCCTCGGCCACGGGCTCTTCGGCGGCGCGTCCTTCCAGCTCGAAGGTGTAGTCACCGCCCAGCTCCTCTTCCAGGACATCGCGCACGGTTTCGGCGCGTTCCTCCGACAGGCCCTGGTTGTGGGAGTCGCTGCCCCGGCCGTCGGTGTGACCGACGACGGTGAGTTCGAGGTTGTCGGGGTCGATGTTGCGTTCGACGGAGGTCGCGGCCTCACGGACGATCTCCTCGGCCTCCTCGGTGAGGTCGGACTCGTCGAACTCGAACATCACGTCGGCCTTCAGGGCGACGGTCTCGGTGTCACCGTCACGGGTCGTGGAGGTTGTGTCGGAGTCGACGAAGCTTTCGAGTCCGCCGTTGTACTCGTACCAATCCGTCTCGGGGCGGCGGTTCTCGAACTCGATGTGGTCACCGGCCTGGGGTTGGGGGCCACGCTCGTCCATGTCGGCGCCGTTGGGGTCGGTGGGATCGGGTTCTTCTTCGTCGACGTCGACGATGGGGATGCCGGTCATGGCGCCGAGGCCACTGCCGATGAAGGTGATCTGTTTGACCTCGTCGGGCATGCGTGGGAAGTACAGGCGGTAGGCATTGGTGGCGTCGACCTCGACGGGGTACAGGCCGTCGTCACGGGGGGAGACCGACCCGTAGGCCGCGTCGTCGCTGTCGTAGAGGGGAAGGGCGGTCTGGCCACTGATCGGGTCGACGATCGTCGGGGAGAGGCCGAGGTTGTGGTTGATGCCTTCGAAGTGGTCGACGTAGGTGGACTCGTAGTGCATGACGATGTAGTCGTCGGTGCGTTCCATGTTGGTGATGGCAAAACGCAGCGTGGAGTCTTGTCCGGTGTCCTGGAAGACCGGTCCTTGGCGTGTGTAGGGGAAGTCGGTTTCTGCTTCGGCTCGGGGGTCCTCGGTCTCTTCGGAGGCCGGCTCGGGTTCCGGGTGTTCTCGGGTGCCTTGCAGGTCGCGAATCACGCCGCATCCGGTCAGGAGCATGAGCGTGGCGGCGCCGGCAGCGGTGACCGCCAGAGCCCGCGTACCTGTTGGTGGCTCGATCGCAGGCATGGGGCTTCTCCTCACAGTCGTCCCAGCTCGAATACTTGGTAGGACTCTCCGAACAGGGGCTTTGTTCTGCGCATTCATGTTCTGCTCACAACCACCCCGTCGACAGGGAAGGGCTCCGTGTGCCCTTCCGGCCTGCCCGGTGTGGGCTACAGCCTGCTGTAGTTCCAGAACTCCTGGCAGTCGTAGTGACCTGGAAAGGAAGGCTTTCTAGGCTCCTGAGGACCGACACATCCTGTTGAGGAGTCCTGATGTCCCGCCTTCTCCCCCGTGCCCTGCCTCTTTGCGCGGTCACGTTGCTTCTGGCGACCACGATCGTCGCACCCGCGGCCTCGGCCTCTCCGGGCTCCGGGACACATCCCACGCGCACACCCCCGGCCACCACACCGTCCCCTGAAGCCGTTCAGGGGTTCGTCGACACTCGCGTCCCCGAACTCCTGGAGGCTCATGGAGCACCGGGTGTCGCCGTCACCGTCGTGGCCGACGGCACGCAGATCGCCTCGGCTGCCCACGGGATGGCCGACCTGGCCCAGAGCACCCCTCTCGAGGAGACCACGCACTCCTTCCCGACCGCATCGATCGCCAAGTCCTTCACGGCCATGGCCGTGCTCCAACTCGTCGAGCGCGGCGACATCGACCTGGACGAGGACATCACCACCTACCTGCCCGACGACGTACGGGTCGCCGACACCCACCCCGGGGAGCCGGTGACCGTACACCACCTGCTCACGCACACCGCCGGGTTCGCCGAGACCCTCGCCTGGGACGACCCCGACGACCCCGGATCGTGGCGGAGCGCGCACGAGTTCCTGCGTGAGACCACCGCCGACCGGATCTTTCCCCCGGGGGAGTTCAGTGCCTACTCCAACTACGGGACGGGCCTGGCCGGGTTGATCGTGGAGGAGGTCGGTGGACAGCCCTTCGAGGAATACGTGCACGAACACGTCTTCACACCTTTGGGGATGGAAGGTACCGAATTCGGTCAGCTCGACGAGCTCGCCGAGACGCACGATCTGGTCACCTTGCACCTGCCGGACGGGTCCGTGGCCGTAAACGATCGGATACCGCTCACTGCGGCCGGTGGGGCCGTCACCACCACCGACGACATGGCCCGTTTCATGCTTGCCCTGCTCGACGGTGGTGAGCTCAACGGTGAACGAGTGTTGCACCCGGAGTCCGTGGAGATGATGCTCGACCGGCAGTACGAGTACCACCCCGAAGGGACCGCCCTGGGGTATGGCACCTACGAGTGGCGTACCGGACCACCTCGGGGTGTGGGGCACGGCGGTGATCTCAACGGGCTGCACACCGGCTACATGATGCTCCCGGAAATCGACACGGGTATGTTCGTCACGGTCAACGGGTCGGACCCCGAACCCGGAGAGAGCATCATCAACGACCTGCGCTTCGCGGTCCTGCACGCTTTCGCCGACACCTTCGCACCGGCCGACCCATCCCACGGGGAACTCGACACCGGTGCCGACCTGAGCGCCTACACCGGCACCTACATCACCACGCGACGCCCCACCGGCGGTGTCGAACAACTCATCCCCCTCTTCGACAACTTGACCGTGCGGGATGCCGGGGACGGATCGTTGCGCGTGAGTGGCGCGGTCGTGCCCGAGGAACGTTGGCTTCCCGCCGGGGAGGGTGTGTTCGTCACCGAGGATGGCACCGACGAGTTGCTGTTCGTCGGCGAGGGTGACCGGGCCGCCGGTGTGTACCTGGGGCTCAACCCGACCAGCGGTTACGACCGCACGACCTTCCTGACCAACCCGACCGTGCTGCTGGTTCTTGTCGGGGTGGCACTGCTGGTGCTGGTCAGCGGTATGGTGCGGGTCCGCAGGCCCAGGGGCGGCCCGGAGATCGTCGCAC
>DXDP01000013.1 GCA_019115445.1 Candidatus Nocardiopsis merdipullorum | reverse complement strand
GTTCTGCGCGTTCCGTCGGGTTCTTGAGCCGCCCGACGGTGAACTGAACCGCCCACCACCGCCGAGGTGGTGACCGGCAAGAGCCCGGCCCCGGTGCGATGCCCGGGGTCGGGCTCGGGGATTCCGGTGGTCGGGGTCATCCTCGATCGACGGATGGAGGCGGCCCTCTTTGCCCGCATGATCGACCAGGCGGTCACACTGCTGACCAGCCGTTGTCGACCGGCAGTATCGCGCCGTTGATGTTGCTCGCGGCCTCGGAGGCCAGGAACACGATCGCGGCGGCGAGCTCTTCCGACCGGGCCACACGTCCCCTGTTGTGGGCGTAGGAACCGAGGACGGTGGGTCCGTCCGGCGCGGTGGGCTGCTCCACGGAGATGTTGGTGGAGGTTCCGCCGGGCGTCACCGCGTTCACTCTGATCCCCTGGTCCCGGTACATGATCGCGGTTGATTTCACCAGTCCGACGATCCCGTGCTTGGAAACCGTGTACGCGGTCCCCGAAGCACTACCGCGCAGGGAGGCTTCGGAAGCCGTGAAGACGATCGACCCCGTTCCCTGTTCCTTCATGTACGGCAGAACGGCCCGGGTGAGCATGAAGGGGGCGGTGAGGTTGATCCGAAGGAGCCGTTCCCAGCTCTTGTCGGACACATCCGCGGTGGCAGCCATGTCGTCCATGATTCCGGCGTTATTGACCAAGATGTCAACTCCGCCGAGTCGCTCCGACGCGGTATCGACGACGCTCGCCACGGTCTCGGGGGCACCGAGATCACCGATGACGGACTCTGCCTCTGCCCCGGTGCGTCGAATCTCCTCCACCGTCTCCTGAGCAGTCTTTGTGTCGATGTCGGCGATGAGCACGGCCGCGCCTTTTGCGGCGAGCATCCTCGCCGTGGCTCGGCCGATGCCCGAGCCACCGCCTGTGACAATCACTTTCTTGCCGTCAAGACCCATGTGCATGGACCGTTTCCTCCTGCGTCGGCACTGCGAACCACCTCGTTCCACGCAGTGTACAATTTTTGGCACTCCGCGCCATTTTGTCGTTAAGTGACATATATTTCTCCTGGCCACCGGCGGAACACCACTCCTCTAACCTGAACGCAACGGAGCAATGTTCGAACAGCGGGGGAACATGGGTCAGGCATCGTCCACCGTGCGCGCAGGTGAGCACACCGGGAGGGGACGCCCTCCCATGAGCGAGCGGCGCAAGTCCCTCGTACGCGAACAAATCGCTCGCGCCACGGTCGCCTTGTTCACCGAAAAGGGGGTCACCGCGACCACGGGCGACGACATCGCCGAGGCCGTCGGCATGTCCACTCGCACCCTGTGGCGCTACTTCCCCACCAAGGAGAGTTGCGTGCGCCCTTTGCTGACGTCCGCCCTGGACCGCATGGGTGAACATCTGCGCACCTGGCCTTCCGGTATGTCACTGGTCGACCACGTGGAGAGCCGAGGCGCCTTCGCCGAAGAGACCAAGCGATTCGAAGCACCGGTCAGCGACCTCATCCGCATGGCACGGCAAGAGCCCGGCGTCATGGCGGTCTGGCTCCAGGTGCACCACTCCGCCGAACAGCTCTTCGCCAAGATCCTCGCCGAGCGCGACGGAGACGACCCCGACTCCCTGCAGTCACGAATACGCGCAGCAACCCTCAACGCAGCCCTACGGGTGGCGGCCGAGGAATGGGCCGATCGACAGGTCCTGGTCGACCCGCCCACACTGAGCAGGACCATCCGAGCCGCGCTCGTCTCCGCCGGCTGGGGCGACGAGCCACTGGCGACGTGAACCGTCGAGCACAACCCACCCGGGACGTCCTTCCTGGATCGACGTAGGCCCCTGGAGGACTCCGCGTCGCTTCACGGTCCAAGTGCACCCGTGGCCCCACCTGCCGAGCAGCATCGGATACAGTGCGTACCGATTTTCAGGCCACACCGATGGCGCATGCCCCGGACAGCACAGTGTCCCACCGGCCGAGTCGAGGAAGCCGCCACTGCCCTCGGCGGTGACGGCCCGTCGTACCACACACCGTTCGGCCGAGCCGCCCCCTGCATACACCCCCGATCCCGGGACACCCCTACAAGGCCTCAGCAGGGGCACGGAGCGCACCTGCCACACGATCGCCCTCACCGCGCGGCTCCGTCCCCGAGAGTTTTTCGAAACTTTTCGGACCGCCCACTTCACCCTGCGTGGGAAGCACCCGCTGGACATCGTGATATGGCTGCAACAATAAATGGTCTTGACGCCTCCTCGCGTACGATCTAGCGTCATCGAGACCGAAACTTACCAATAATATTCCGAAAGTTTCGACAACCTTCCCCCCTCGACTGGAAGAACGGTGTTCCTCCATGAACAACACCCCACGGAAACGGTTCCTCGGCGGAGCCGGTGCGTTCTTGGCACTTGGCCTGGTCGCCGCGTGCGGTAGCAGCGGCCCCGGGGATGCCGACGGCATCGAGGTCTGGACCCTGGAAGATGCGGCGTTCAACGTGGTTCTCGAAGAGAGCATCGAAACCTACGAGAACGCAGGGGACACATCGGTCGAGATGGTCACCTACGTCAACGACTCCTACAAACAGCGCCTCCAGGTCGCGCTGGGCTCTCCCAACGCCCCCGACATCTTCTTCAACTGGGGCGGCGGAAACCTGGCCGAATACACCACGGAAGGGCAGGTCCACGACCTGACCGACGCCCTCGAGGACAACCCGGACGTACGCGATGCGTTCCTGCCCAGCGTGCTCGACGTCGCCAAGATCGACGACTCCTACTACGGCCTGCCGATGCTCGGGGTCCAACCGGTCGTCCTCTTCCACAACCGTCCGGTCCTCGAAGAGGCAGGCATCGAGCCACCGGAGACCTACGACGAACTCCTCGACGCCATCGACGTCCTCCAGGAGGACGACACCACACCGATCGTCCTGCCCGGCGCTCAGGGTTGGACACAACTGATGTGGTTCTCCTACCTGGTGGATCGCCTCGGCGGACCGGAACCCTTCGAAGCCATCGTCAACGGTGAAGACGGCGCCTGGCACGACCCGGCGGTCATCGGCGCCATGGAAATGTGCCAGGACCTGGTCGATCGCGGTGCCTTCGGCACGAACTTCTCCTCCATCGACTACGACAACGGCAGCGCATCGGCCCTCCTTGCCACCGGTGAGGCCGGGTTCTTCCTCATGGGCACCTGGAACCTCGCCCAGCACCAGGACGACAACCCGGAGTTCCTGGAAAACGACGAACTGGGTTACACCTCGTTCCCGGTCGTCGCCGACGGTGACGGCGAACCCAGCGCGATCGTCGGTAACCCCAGCAACTTCTTCTCCGTCAACGATGCCGCCTCGGACAAGGACGAGGCGGTGGACTTCCTCATGGAGACACTGACCTCCGACGAGTACGTCCACGGGCTGATCGACGCCGGTTCGGTCCCCCCGGTCGAAGGTGTCGAGGACCAGTTGGAGGACACCGAGCACGCCGACTTCGCGATCTACACGCACGAGCTCGTCTCGGAGGCCTCCACCTTCACCCAGTCCTGGGACCAGGCGATCTCTCCCGAAGCCGCGGAGACGATGCTCACCAACCTGCAATTGCTCTTCCTCGGGGACGTGACCCCCGAAGAGTTCGCGGACAACATGGACGGGCGAGTGTGAGCGGCAACAACCCGGCGGGGCGGCCCGGATTCCTCTGGGCCGCCCCCGCCCTTCTGTTCTTCGGCCTGTTCGGCCTGGCACCGATCGTGGTCGTGGCCTACCTCAGTCTCACCGACTGGAACGGGCTGGGCGATCCTCTCTGGGCCGGTACGACCAACTGGGAAAATCTGGCATCGGACCGCGACGCGGGCAACGGGCTGCTCATCACTCTGACGCTGACAGTGTTGTGCTGGGCCACTCAGACCCCGCTGGCAATGATGTTCGGCACCTGGGCAGCAGGACATCAGAAGATCCGTGCCGTGGTCAGTTCGATCTTCTTCCTTCCCCTGCTCCTGTCCACAGCGGCCATCGCGCTCATCTGGAAAGCACTCCTGGACCCCAACTTCGGGGTCTCGGCGCAGGTCGGGCCTTGGGTCGGGATCCCTGACGGCAATGTCCTCGGTGACCGAACCCTGGCCCTGTACGCGATCGTGTTCGTCCTGCTGTGGCAGTTCCTGCCCTTCCACATGCTTCTCTACCAAGCCGCTGCGCGGCAGATCCCGCAGGATCTGTACGAGGCGGCGGAGATCGACGGGGCCTCCCCGGCACAGCGGTTCTTCCGCATCACCGTGCCACAACTACGACACACCATCATCGCCTCGTCGGTTCTGATGATCGTCGGTTCGATGACCTACTTCGAAACCGTTCTGATGTTGACCAACGGTGGACCAGGTGTGTCCACCCTGATCCTGCCGCTGCACATGTACAACCAGGGCTTCGTCGCTTTCGACATGGGTTATGCCAGCGCCATCGCGCTGCTGCTGGTCGCCATCGGCACCGGGCTCTCGCTCCTGGTCGTGCGGCTGTCCGGTTACTCCAAGATGACCAGCCAGAGAGAGGGTGTCTGACGTGGCCGCTCCCAAGAGCAGACGGCAGCGCCCCGCAGTGGGCGCCGGTATCGGAGCTTTCCTGTGGTTCCTGGCCGTGGCGGTCCCGCTCTACTACCTGCTCCTGACGAGCCTGCGTGGGCCGGGCGAATACATGGCCGACGGGCCGCTGGCCCTGCCGGGAAACCTCACCTTCGAGAACTATCTCAACGTTTTCGAGATCGGCTTCCACCGCTATCTCCTCAACAGCCTGATCGTGGCTGTCGGGGCGATCGGCCTGGTCCTTCTCGTGGCCGTGCCCGCGGCCTTTGCGATCGTACGCAGCAACAGTCGCGCCGTACGGGTCGGGTTCATGCTCTTCCTGCTCGGGCTCGCAGTACCCGCACAGGCAGTGATCATCCCGATCTACCTGGTCATCACACGGATGCATCTGTACGACACGCTCATCGCGATCATCCTGCCCACAGCGGCGTTCACCCTGCCGATCTCGATCGTCGTCCTGACCAGCTCCTTGCGTGATGTACCCAGTTCTTTGTACGAGGCCATGGCCCTGGACGGTGCTTCCAACCGGCAGGTGTTCTGGCACCTGGTCCTGCCGATGTCGCGTCCCGGTGTGGTGACCGTGATGATCTTCGTCGGCCTCAACGCGTGGAACAACTTCATCTTCCCGCTCGTGCTGACACAGAGCGAGGACACACGCGTCCTGCCGTTGGGGCTGTGGGCGTTCCAGACCCAGTACGGGACCGACGTACCCGGGCTGATGGCGGCCGTGGTGCTCTCCACCCTGCCGATCTTCGCTCTTTACTTGTTCGGTCGCCGACAACTCTTGAGTGGTCTGGCCGCCGGAGCGGGCAAGTAGCGTTCACAACCCTCGAGCAGAAAAGGGCCACAGCTGCGCATCCGTCCCCAGGGGCGACCCCGCGCTGCTGTGGTCCTTTCCAACTCCCCGACACGTATCCTTCCGTCGAAACGCACCCCCCAGAACGATTGGCCACCCCCATGAACCAAACCCCCCACACCCCGGACAGCATCGACACCACGGTTCCCCACTCCGCCCGCGTGTGGAACTACTGGTTGGGAGGAAAAGACAATTATCCGATCGACCGTGAGGTGGGCGAACAGGTCCGGTCCCTCTACCCCAGGATCGCCACCGATGCCCGCTGCGGCCGCGCCTTCCTCGTGCGTACCATCACCCATCTGGCCCGTGACCAAGGTGTGCACCAGTTCCTGGACATCGGAACCGGACTGCCCACACAACAGAACACCCACGAGATCGCCCAGGCCTGTGCGCCCCGGGCGCGCGTGGTCTACGTGGACAACGATCCGATGGTCCTTGCCCACGCCCGCGCCCTGTTGGTCGGCACCGAGGAAGGTGCCACCGAGTTCATCGACGCCGATCTGCGCGAACCCGACAAGGTGCTGGACCGGGCCCGTGAAACCCTCGACCTCACCCGTCCGATCGGCCTGTCCGTCATCGGCACACTCGGACACATCCCCTCGCACTCCGACGCGTTGAAGATCTCCCGTGCGTACGTGGACGCCCTGCCCTCCGGAAGTTTCCTCGTCCTGGGGGACGGTGTCTTTCCCGACGAGCCCGAAGCCGTCGAAGCCCTGAACCGGTGGAACGAGGCCGCGACCCTGGCCTACCGCGCACACAGCATCGCAGACATGGAGTCCTACTTCGCCGGTTTGGACCTGCTCGAACCGGGTTTGGTCCCGGTGACCGCGTGGCGCCCCGACGGCCTGGACGTGGGTGTTGCCCCCGAAACCGACATGTACGGTGCGGTGGGCCGCAAGCCGTAGAAACGGAGGCCGTTTCTCCCCCCTCGTCCTGGGCGGTTCGTTGCCCGCCCGGGACCTCGAGGGCACTCGTCAATGGAACAGGGGAACGGCAAGGACCATGGGCACGCAGAGCACGATGAACGTCACCCCGGAGAAGATGCTGGAGATCTTGCGCCTGCGTATCTTGCCGTCCCCCGCGTCCCGTTCCAGCTCGGGCAGACGCAGTACGACACTGCCGCACGCAACTGCCACCAGCACGGTCAGGGCCCACCACACGGCGACCGGGAAGTGCACCCAGGCCACGATGGACGAGAAGAACACGAGCAACATCACCATGGTCGCGATCCGGTTGACGGCGTCCCAACGGTCCAACAGTCGGCGTTTGCTGTGGGGATACCGCACCGCCCACAGGGTTCCCACGGCGGTGAAGGCCAAGAACAGGCTCAACAGTCCCCCGGTGAACAGGTGGATGATCTGGTCGTTCACGAGTGCTCCCCGATCAGTTCCAGGCCTTCGGCGTCGACGTCGATGCCGGTGTTGTTCAACACGACCACGGCCCGTTCGGCCTCCCGGTCGAGAAGGATCATGGAGGTGAACGACCGACCGATGCCGTTGTGCCAGGTGATGTCGGTGCCATCCAGGTCAAGGGTGAACCAACCCAGCCCGACCTCTTCGCCGCGGCCGTCGTCCCAACGAGGTTCCAGTGCTTGGATCCCGGGTGCCGTCCCCTCCAGCAGGGCTCGGGCGAACAGCTCCATGTCGGCCGAGGTACTACGCACACCCCCCATCGGTGCGTAGCCGTCGACGGTCCACGGAACACCGGTGCGTCCGCGGTCGCTGTTGCCCGAGGTCGCATCGTCGGGCAGTTCGGAGGAGCCGGCCGGCAGGGTGGTGTCGTCCATGCCCAGGGGTTTCAGGAGACGTTCGCGAAGCAGGGAGGGATAGTCGGTACCGGCCGCCTCCGCGACGGCGTGGCCCAACACGGCAAAACCGAGGTTGGAGTAGGTGAATTCTCCGCGCCCTTCCAGGGAGGCCGCCGCGGCCTGGTCGATCACGGTGTCGGTGTCGGCGATGTAGGGGTTCAGGGCAAGGAAGTTGAGCACTCCCATACCGACACGGTCGGGGAGCCGGTCGGGCAGGTAGGGCATTCCCGAGCGGTGACTCGCCAGTTCTGCAAGGGTGACCTCCGCTGCGGGGGTGCCTTCCATGTCGAGGATCTGCCCGAGTTCGGTGTCCTCACCGACCTCGCCGCGTTCGATCGCGTCGGCGAGCAAAAGCGCGGTCATGGCCTTGCTGATCGATCCGAGCTCGTAGTCGGTGTCGTCGTCGGCGCCGAAGTGCGCGGTTGCGGTGGTGCCTTCGTCGATCTCCACGATGCTCACCAGGTCACGGGACTCGTCGGTGAAGAGGGGTCGGGCACGGTCCAGCAGCTGGGGATCGCCTCTTTCGGCTGTGGACAGGGTCGGTGGCGCCGGGCGGATCAGTGCGCCGCCCGCGAGGACGAGCAGCGCGGTCACGACCGCTGCTGCGACGGTTCGGGGGGTGGGTCTCAAGGGATTTCATCCTTCCAGGAAGGTCACAGGGGGCCACCGGCCGCAGTGAGGATGACCAGCAGCGGGACGACGCGTTCCGGCGGCACCGTGTAGTGGCCGCGTCGGGTGGTGGTGAGCCATCCGGCACTCATCAACTGGTTGATGTGGTGGTAGATCTGTCCAGTGGTGCCAAAACCGGGCAGGTCGGCGAGTTCGGCGACGGTGCTGGTGCTGTTCCAGAGCTGGTGGAGGATGCTGAGCCGGACCGGGTTGCCCAGTGCGTCGATACTGGGCGCCAGACGGGACCAGTCCGCGCCGTCGATACGTTCGAGGGGCAGACCGTACTGCCAGTCCAAGGTGCCGTCGTTTCCCTCACTGGGCAGGGAACCCGCGTAGACGACCCCGCCTCCTTCTCCCGCGCTCCGCTTGAACTCCCGCAGAACCGCGAAGGTGTCGTCGACCGTTTCCTCAGGGTCTTCGGCCCGTTCTGCGGCGGCCCCCTCCTCGAGGGCGGCGACCCGGGCCTCCAGGTCGGCGATCCTCTGCTCTGTGGTGCGTTCAGCCATGACGGCACTGTATCCACTTTTACGTAATTATGTAATCCCATGATCGAAGGCTCAGTGCGGTTTTACCGAATCCGGGAAGATCACAAAGGCCCCGGTGACCTGTGCCGGCCGACCATGGAGGCAGCGCGCGGACATCGCGCCGGTTCCGTAACACTCGAGTGGCCCTGTCGGCCCTCCCGGTCGACCGGGCCCGGGAGGAGCACGCCATGCGCAGGGCCAACGGCTGGCAGTTTTTCGTCGCGACGCTGCTGATCATCATCGGGTGCGTCAACATCGTCCAGGGCTTCGTCGCGCTGTTCACCCCCGAGTTCTACATCACCACCACCGCGGACATGCTCATCTTCGGATACGGCTTCTGGGGTACTTTGCTCGTCCTGTGGGGTGGTTTGCTGGCCGTGATCGGCCTGGCCGTACTTTCCGGCCAAACCTGGGCACGGGCCCTTGGCATCGTCCTGGCCGCCGTGAACGCCCTGGCACAGTTGGCTTTTGTGATGGCCATGCCGGTGTGGTCGGCGTTCGTGATCGCCATCGACATCCTGGTCATCTACGGCCTGAGTGCCGGTTGGTCCACCGCGGAGGCTCACCACAAACGTGCTTCCCAGGAGGATGAGGGGGTCTACCGCAGCGGTCACCGGGCCGCACACACAGCACCCCGTCAGGCGAGCTCACCCGAGCAAAGTGGCGATCGGCGCGAGACCACGGGCTGACTCGGCAAAGCCGTCACCGATCGAGAGCGTCCCCAACCTGGCCCGCACGGCGCGACCGTGCCGGCCTTTGTGTCCGAAAAGGCGCGAGAAATTCCGGGGTGGCCTGGTACGGACACACACGACACCGCCGCCGCACGGATGCGGCGGCGGTGTCGGATCGTTCATTTCGTCCTGGGCCGGATCTGGCTCGTGACGGCCAGACGGTTGTAGAGGTTCATCATGGAGATGGCCGACACCAGC
>DXDP01000181.1 GCA_019115445.1 Candidatus Nocardiopsis merdipullorum | reverse complement strand
GAGGGCACCAACCAGATCCAGCGCATGGTCATGGCCCGCCAGCTGCTGAAGTAGCCCACCCCGAACACGAAAAGGCCCTGCTCACGGTGGATCTTTCACAAGATCTCCAGCCGTGAGCAGGGCTGTTCTTTAGCACATCCTCAGAGACTCTGAACCGACTCCGAGAGCGCTCTGTTCCGTCTATGTTCCGTCAGAGGGACGCGAACCCCGGTTGAGTCGGTCATCGATCGCCTTCCGGGCGCGCCCATCCGAGGACGGCAACATGTGCCCGTAGATCGAGAGCGTGATCTTCGGATCGTGGCCGAGATAGGAAGCGAGAGTCACCACGGAGACCCCGGCGTCCAACTGGATCGAAGCGTAGTAGTGCCTCAGTTGGTGAAGGCCCTCCCTCCTAGTTGTTGTGGGTCATGACGTTGTAGTCACCAACCGGGGATGAAGGAACGGGCCTCTGGACTGCACGATGGGTGGTGTCGAAGCAACCATCCAGCAGAAAGAGACCCGCTCCGATGACCCACGCTAACGCCCCGCTGACCCCGGAAGGAAGACACCGGAAGGAAGACACCGGCTCGTCACCCGCGTCCTGACCGACGGCTGGCCCATCGCTCACGTCGCCGCTGAAGCCGGCATTGCCCGCTCCACACTGTCGAAATGGGTGGCACGCTACCGCGCACAGGGGGCTGACGGTCTTGAAGACCGCTCCAGCGCACCAGCCGCCCGCCCCAAGCAAATCTCACTGGAGATGCTTGAGCTGATCGACCGCTGGCGTCGGGATCACAAGTGGTCGGCTCGGCGCATCCATCTCGAACTGGCCCACCTCGGTCACCACTGCTGCCTGCGCACGGTATCTCGCTGGTTGAAGCGGCTCTGGCTCAACCGCCGACAAGACCTCGACCCGACGGAGAGAACAACCGGCACGTCGGGAAGATCACTGCCAGGTTCCCCGGCCACATGCTTCACCTGGACGTGAAGAAAGTCGGGAAGATCCCCGACGGGGGCGGCTGGTGGGCTCATGGACACGGCAGCAGCAAAGCGCTGGCGTCCAAGCGCGCTCACAAGCAGCGTGTCGGATACACCTACCTGCACTCGGCTGTCGATGGGTACTCTCGACCGGCCTACACCGAAGCCCTCGAGGACGAGACCGCGCAGACCACGATCGGGTTCCTCGCTCGCGCGTACTTCGCCGCCCACGGCATCACGCATCTCATCCGTGTCGTCACGGACAACGGGGCGAACTACCGGGCCTCACGATTTGTGAATGCTGTGCAGTCGCATGCCTTGCGTCATCAGCGCACGCGGGCGTACACGCCGCGGCATAACGGGAAAGTTGAGCGGTACCAGCGGCTGCTTGCCGAGGAATGCCTCTATGCCCGCGTCTATGACTCCGAGCAGGCCCGCCGGAAGGCGATCGGGGTGTGGGCCATCACTACAACTATCATCGGCCTCATACCGCCTGTGCAGATCAGCCACCGGCCAGCCGAGTCCACGAACGTGTAGACAACGTCATGACCTCATACACCTAGTAGTACTTTGTTAAGTTCCTGATTTCTGGTTCCGGTTGCGCCATCATGGGCGGGTGGACCTGGCAGCTGTAGAAGAACTCCGTGAGGACCTCGACGCGTTCTGCGCCGAGGTCTTTGCGTCCATCCCTCGTCAGGATTCCCGAGCCCGGGGCCAGTGCTACCTGCGCGGACTCATGCTCGATGGGCGACATAAGTCCATCCAGCCCATGGCCGAACGTCTGCCCGACAGCAACATGCAAGCCCTGCAACAGTTCGTGACCTCCTCGCCCTGGGACCACACCCCTGTTCGGCGTCGGATCGCCACCCAACTCACCCAGGCCATCGACCCCGAAGCGTGGGTGATCGACGACACCTCCTTTCCCAAGGTCGGGAACCACTCAGCGGGGGCGGTGCGCCAGTGGTGCGGAGCGTTGGGCAAGAAGTCGCTGTGCCAGGTAGGGGTGATCCTGCATGCGGTCACCGATGCGGCCTCGGTCCCGCTGGACTGGCGGTTCTTCCTACCCAAGGAGTGGGCTGATCCGGCCGATCCCCGTCGGGACAGGGCCGGTATCCCGCAAGAAGTGGGGCATCGGGAGAAGTGGCGTTTGGCCCTGGACATGATCAACGCGGCCCAAGAGTGGGGGCTGACCGAGAAGGTCGTGGTGGCCGACGCCGGATACGGGCAGAACCACCACTTTCGTGAGGGACTCACTCGGCGGGGCCTGGACATGTGGTGGCGGTACGCGGGGACCTGAACGCTCATTCGGACCAGGCGCTGCCGTGGGTCTCCGAGCGTGGTGGGGCGCAAGGTCCGCAACCGATGCCGCGCTATCAAGACCCGGCCCGTTCTCTGGAAGAGCTGGTCATCGCCCGCGGCCGCGCGGCGTTGTGGTGCTGCACCTGGCGCCAGGGCTCCCGCGGCAGCCTGCGCAGCAGGTTCGTGGTGATGGCGGTGCGTCCGGCCGGGGTGGCCGCGACCAAGGCGGCACGTGTGCGTGCTGGCGGGTCCCGGGCCTGGGACGGGGTGCTGCCGCCCGAGACGCTGATCGCTGAGTGGCCGCCCCATCACGAAGCTCCGACCGATTACTGGCTTCCAGTCTGCCCGCGGACACCGTGTTGCGGTCCCTGGTGCGTCTGGCCAAGATCCGGTGGCGGATCGAGCACGACTACCGCGAGCTCAAGCACGGGCTCGGGTTGGATCACTACGAGGGCGGACCTGGCGGGGCTGGTACCGCCACGTCACGCTGGTCACCGCTGCTCAGGCCTTCCTCACGCTGCGAAAACTCGACTCAAAAGCGAAGACGTCGGTCTGAGTCTGTACCAGGTTCTGGAGACGCTCCAGGGGGTGCTGCTGTGCTGGACCGGCGTGTGCAACACCTGCTATCGGCCACTCGCACAGCAGCACCCACCCGACACGAGTTAACAAAGCACTACTAG